>NZ_JBGWAB010000076.1:0-36981 GCF_041862025.1 Streptomyces sp. AB3(2024) | reverse complement strand
CGGTGGCCGTGGTGCGGGTGGAGCGGCCGAACGTCGCGGAGCAGCCGCCGGGGAGCGGGGCGCGGACAGGCCCGCGCCCCGACGGCCACGCCGCGATCAGGTGTTGATGCAGGTGTTGCCGCCGGCGGGGTTGAGGGCGCCGATGAGGTTGACGGAGTTGCCGCAGAGGTTGATCGGGATGTGGATGGGCACCTGGACCACGTTGCCGGAGAGGATGCCGGGGGAGCCGACGGCGAAGCCATTGGCATCGGCATCGGCGATGGCGGTGCCGGTGGCGCCGAGGATGCCGACCGCGGCGAGGGCGGCGGCGGCGATGGCGGTACGGATGCGCATGTCACTCCAAAGTCGATGACGGAACGTCGAAGCAGGATCACACCGCGTGCGGAGGTCTCCCGTCGGGCATTCACCCGACCCGGGCGTGTTGCGCTGATCCGGATGCCGCGCCCGCGCGCCGGGCGCGCCGGTGCCGGGCCGGGAGCGGCCCCGCCCCCGGTCAGCGTCCCGCGGGCCTGCCCGACGTCAGCCGTGACGCCTCGATCTCGGCCCACACGGCCTTGCCGTCCTGATGGGTGCGGGTGCCCCAGCGATCGCAGACGCGCTCCACGATGTACAGGCCGTGGCCGCCCGGGAGGCCCGGTCGCGGGGCGGGCTGGCGCAGGGGAGGCGTCGTCGAGCCGTCGAAGACCTCGACCCGCAGGAACTCGCCGCCCGTGAGGGCGAGTTCGGTGCAGCCCCCGGCGTGCAGGGACGCATTGGCCAGCAGCTCGGAGACGACGAGCAGGGCGTCCTCGGAGGTTTCGGTCCCGTCCCAGCCCCAGTCCCGCAGTGCCCGGCGCGTGAAGTCGCGGCCCTTGGCCACGTGGCCCCGGACACCGGACAGGGCGAGCCGGCGGCGCTGCCGCACGACGAGGGCAGGCCCGGTGGGCAGGGGATCGCCGGTCGCCGTGCCGATGGTCTCCATCGCGTTCTCCCACCCCCACCCGTTGACGTCGGCCTCCGGACGTCTCGTGTACCCCCCGCGCCCGGGAACATCCGGGAATGCCGGTGACAGTGTAGGGGACCACCGGTGTCAGCGGGTGGCCGTGCGCATCCTCAGTGTGAGGCCGCCGTCCGAGGGGTGGTCTTCGCCCGGCCCCCGCGGTATCGCCGCCCGCCCGGACTTCCACCCGCCGCACGGCCGTTGTCGCGCATCTCCTCCAACAGCCCCGCGGGGACACGCTGTCGGGCCGCCGGAGCCGGGCGACACCTGCCCTCGGTGCCCTCGTCGGGCCGATGAACAGGCATACTCGCTCCCGGGGGCCTTACAGGTGACGATCCGGGAGGCGTACATGGCCGGGGCACGGGACACGGACCGCGGCGGCGTGGTGGCGGCAGGCCGCGCGGCCGGAGCCGGATGGGTGGTGACCGCGCGCGGGGAACTCGACCAGGACACGCTGCCCCCTCTCCGGGAGGCGCTCGTCTCCGCCGCCGACCGGTATCCGCTGGTGGTGCTCGACGCCGCGGGCGTCACCTTCGGAGACTCGTCGTTCCTGAACCTGCTGCTGCAGGTGCACCAGCTGACCACCCTGCGCATCGCCGCCCCCGGTGACCGGTTGCGCCGCCTCTTCGCCCTCACGGGCGCCGATACGGTGCTCTCCCTCCACCCGGACGTCGAGGACGCCGTCGGCGGGCCCTGACCGCGCCCCACCGGTTCCGGTTCCGTAGCGGTCGCCGGCCCGGCCGCCCCGGCCGCCGCAGTCGTGTACCGCACGGTGCCTGCGGAGCGTCCTGCGCGGGGTTCCTCAGTAGCGCAGCGCCGTGCCCGTCTGCGCCGTCACCGTCCCGGACAGTTTGTGCGTGCTGCGGGCCGTGCCCTGCCCGGTGCCCTTCCCCGGGACGTCCGTCACCGTCACCACCACCGTGTCCAGGAGGTTGCCGGCCTCGTCCTTGAACTCGACCTGCACCGCGAAGGACTTCTTGCCGTCGTCGGTGTTGCGCACCGTCACGGGGACCGTCGTGTACCCGTCGCCGTCGGTCGCGACCGGGCCAAGGGTCACCTGATCCTTGGCGTTGACCCCGTCCTTGACCTCGGCCAGCTTCTCCTTCGCCACGGCGGACGCGGACGCGGCGGCCTTCCCGGCCTCCGCGGCGGCCGACGAGACCGCCTCGCCCGCCGACCTCACCGCCGCGGCGGCGCTCGACACGGCGCCGGAGGGGCTGCCGCCGCTGTCCGAACAGCCCGCGGCGCCGCACGCCATCACCGTCAGCAGCACGCCTGCCGCACCGCGCCTCCACACGTCCGCCGCCACCACGCCTCCAAGGGGTTCCGGGCCTCCCAGTCAACGGCCCGGCGGCCCGGATGCCCAGTGGTCCGCGCATCCGGGTGAGGCACCGGCCCCGTCGTCACAGGGGGCGGCCCGCCGCACGGCGGTGTTCGTGGACGCGCAGGTGGAGGGTGGCGAGGTCCAGCAGGGGAGTGGACACGCCCAGCGTGCGGGCGCGGTCGGTGAGGTCGGTCAGGACGTGGTCCGCCTCCGTGGGGGCCCCGGCGACGAGGTCACGGTAGAGGGAGGGCGTGAGCGGGGAGCCGGGGGCCGTGACGGTCGCCCCGGTGAAGGCGAGTTCGGCCTCGGGCACGGGGTGACCTGCCGCGCGCGACACCGCCGCGGCCTCGGCCAGCAGGGCGGGCCCGAGCGCGGCGCCGCCGGGAACGGCGTTGATCTCGCCGACCGTGCCGCGCATCAGGCAGGTCAGGGCGACCAGGGTGGAGATGAACACCCACTTGTGCCACATGGCCGCGACGATGTCCTCGGTCGCCGGTGAGTCGATTCCCGCGTCGGCCAGGACCGTGCGGATCCCATCGACGCGTCCGGAGGGCCGGGCGTCGGTCTCGCCCGTCAGGATGACCGCGGGCGGCGCCATGCGCAGGATGTCGCCCTCCGCGTTCAGCGTGGTGACGACCTTCGCGACCCCGCCGAGGACCGCCGCGTCCCCCAGGGCCGCGACGAGCGCGTCGAGGTGGGCGATCCCGTTGAGCAGGGGGACGACGGCGGTGTCCGGGCCGACGGCGGGCGCGATGTCGGCCAGTGCGGCCTGCAGGGCCGCCGCCTTCACGGACAGCAGGACCAGGTCGTAGGGCCCGCCCGGGGCGCCGGCCGTCACCAGCCGCGGTGCGAGGCGGAGCTTTTCCCCTTGGCCTTCGACGCGCAGTCCGCGGGCCGCCAGGGCCTTGGCGCGCGCCGGCCGGACCAGGAAGGAGACGTCCTGGCCCGCCGTGGCGAGCCGGGCGCCGAAGAAGCCGCCGACGGCGCCCGCGCCGACCGTGAGGATCCTCATGAGGACTGCCTTTCGTGGGAGGGAACGTGGGCGGGGACGGGGACGGGGACGGCGGCGGGGACGGGGACGGCGGCGGGGACGGGGGCGGGAAGGGGAACCGGACCGCCGCCGTGGTCCGCTTCCCCGCGCCGGGAGCGGGGCACGTACCGGGAGACCGCCACGCCGGCCAGGCAGAGCGCCCCGCCGAGGAGGGTCAGCCAGGCCGGAACCTCGCCGAGCAGGGCCCAGCTCAGCAGGACGACGACGGCCGGGACGGCGTACGTCGTCGCGCCCAGCTTTCCGGCGGGCATCCGCGCCAGGGCGTAGGTCCACGCGGTGAAGGCGAGGGCGGTCGGCACCACACCCAGATAGACCATGTTCAGCGTCGCGGACAAGGGCGCCCCGGGCAGTTCCGTGAGCAGCCGGCCGCCGAAGGGCAGACAGGCCACGGTCCCGGTCAGACAGCTGAACGCGGTGATCTGCAGGGGTGTCCCGTATGAGAGCGCGGGCTTCTGGGAGATCACGCCGGTCGCGTAGGCGACCGCCGCGAGCAGGCAGAGCGCGACCCCGAGTACCGGGGTGGAGCCGGCATTCCCGGATGACATGGAAAGGCCCACGACCACCGCGCCGGCGAAGGACACCGCCATGCCGGCCAGCAGCCGCGGAGGCAGCGCCTCGCCGAGGAACCGGGCCGCGAGCAGCGCCATGAGGATGGGGCCGGTGTTCACGAGCAGGGATGCCGTCCCCGCGTCGACCAGCCGCTCACCCCAGTTCAGCGCGACCGTGTAGCCGCAGAACCACACGACGCCCGACACCAGGATGCCGCGCCACGCGGCGCGGGGCGGCAGGCCCTGACGGCGTACGAGGAGCAGGACGGCCAGCGTCAGCGAGGCGGCCAGCAGTCGGCCGAGGGCCAGGGCGCCGGGGGAGTAGGCGGCGCCCGCGCTGCGGATGGAGACGAAGGCCGAGGCCCAGGCGAACACGGTGAAGGAGACGGCGCCGACCGTGAGGAGGCCGGCGGGAAGGAGGAAACGGGAGCGGAACGTCATGTGCCCACCCTAGAGGCCGAACATTTCGGTGTCGACCGAAATGTTGATGAACGTTGCCTCCGGAGGGGATTCAGCTCCATGCGTCGGGGGTGATCCCCAGGAGCTCGGCGAAGGCCCGCTCCCCGGCCGCGGTCACCTCCAGCGCCCGCCCGCCGCCCTCCGGGCGCACCACCCACCGCCGCTCCAGTGCCCGCGCGCGCAGCCGCGCCCCGGCCAGGCCGCCCAGGTGGCGCCGCCGCTCGGTCCAGTCCAGACAGGAACTGACCTGCGGCCTGCGCCCCTCGGCGGCGAGGTCGACGCCGGCCGCGGCGCACCAGGCCCGGCCGTCGTCCGTCAGCTCGAACACGCCGTCCGTGCGCAGCAGTCCGCGCCGCTCCATCGCGTCCGTCACCGCCATGCCGAGCCGCCCGGCGAAGTGGTCGTAGCACGTCCGGGCGCGGGCCAGCGGGTCCGGCGCGGCGACCACCGGTACGGCGTGCGCCGCGTCCCGGTCCGGGATCGCGTACGAGGCGAGCGCGTCGAGGAGGCGGGCGGTCGCCGCGTCGGCGATGCGCACGTAACGGTGCCGACCCTGCCGTTCGGTGACGCAGATGCCCGCGTCGAGCAGTCGGACCAGATGGCCGCTGACGGTGGACGGGGCCACGGCGGTGATCCTGGCCAGCTCGCCCGCGGTCCAGGCGCGCCCCTCCAGCAGGGTCATGCAGATGGCGGCCCGCGTCTCGTCGGCCAGGGCGGCGGCGAAGGCCGCCAGGCGGGCGGCGGGGGCCGGTGCGCCGTCCGGGAGTGTGGTGAAAGGCGATGCGTCCATCCCTCCAGGATGCCTCATCGCTTCGGCAATCGCCGAATGATCCGGTGTTCCCGGGGAGGTCGCCGAAGGGCCCCGGACCGGCCGCCCCCGCTCCGAGCGCGCGGTATCAGTGCCCGGCGGCGGCCTTGACCAGGGCGACGGACAGGCCGATCGCCGCGTCGAGGGCACCGGCCAGCAGGGCGAGCGTGGGACCGCTGCCCATGCGGACCCCTCCGTACCACCCCCAGCCGAAGAGGCTGGCGACGTTCACCCCGGCGGCGGCGTACAGGGCCGTCGTCAACTCCATCACGCCCAGGGCGGCCGAGCAGATGAGGATCAGCGGGCCGACCGCGGACAGCAGCAGCGGGCTGCCGACCCACAGCATGCGCCGCAGCTCCGCGCCGGTGGCCAGCCGGCCGTGGACCACCCGGTGGGCCTGCTGGTCGGCGACGAGGCTCGCCAGCCACAGCCCGACGGCCGCCGTGAGCACGGTGGCCGTGGCACCGCCGCCATCGACGTGCTCGGACGCGGCCAGGCCGATCACCACGGAGATCATCGTGATGGTCGCGTACAGCCGTTCCTTCAGCCGCGCGGCGGACGCCTCGGCCGTCGCGGCGGCCGAGGCGCCGGGCCGGTCGGACCCGGCGTCGTGTCCGTCGCCGCCGACGTCCTCGTGACCCATGGCGCCAGCGTAGACGAACGGGTCCCGCCTCCCGCGGGGTTCAGCCCTCGGACCCGCCCGCCCCGCCCGCCACCGTGACGACCGCCGTCAGCAGCACCAGTACGAGCGCCAGCACCCACCCCGGCCCGGGCCCGGAGTGCAGCAGGCCGCCGACGAGGGCCCCGCAGGCGAGCACCGCCACCGACAGGGCACGCCGGAGCGCGGCCGGCCGCCGGCGGTCGGCGGCCAGACCCGTCAGCGTCCGCGTGACCACGGTCGTCGTCAGATCGGGCAGTCCGAGCCGGTGCACCACCGCGTTCTGCAGCCCCATCCCGGCCGCCAGCGGAACGAGGACGGGGTACCGGCCGAGGTCCCACCCCAGAGCCGCCAGCGCCACCGCGACCAGCGCCGCCTGCCCGGCCACCAGCGGGGCGAACAGTCGGGCCGGCGGCCCGTCGCGCCGCCACCACCCGCCCGCCGCGGCTCCGCCCAGGAACGCGGCCAGGGCCGTCGCGGACGCGGCGGCCGACAGCCCGGCCGCACCGCTCAGGGCGAAGCCGAGGAGGACCACGTTGCCCGTCATGTTCGCCACGAACACCCGGCCGAGCCCGAGGAAACTCACCGCGTCGACCAGACCGCTGGCGAACGTCAGCACCAACAGCAAGGGCCCCAGGTGCGCGTGGGCGTGCCCCTCGGGGAAGAGCCACCCCGTCGGCCGGCGCCGCTGCGCGCTCACCCCGTGCCCCTCCGGGAGGGCCCCGCGTCGGCGTCCATATCCCCAGTGGATCATCCGGGCGCGGGGGCCGCGACCGGCGCGTGCCCCGCCGCCGTGCCCCGCGGCCGCTCAGGGGCGAGAACGCAGCGGGTGGTCCGCGGGCACCTCCACGACGGCGATCCGTACGCCGTCCGGGTCGGCGATCCACATCTCGATCAGCCCCCACGGTTCGCGCACCGGGGGCCGCAGCACCTGCGCCCCCCGGCCGCTCAGTTCCTCGTACGCCGCCCGGACGTCCGCGACCTGCAGCCACAAGCGGATTGCGGGCGCGGGCGGTTCGTCGGCGCGGCCCGACACCTCCAGGAAACCGCCGCCGAGGAAATAGACCGTGCCCCGCTCGGGACCCGTGCCGAACTCGCGGTAGACGGCGAGACCGAGCGTGTCGCCGTAGAAGGTCCGCGACCGCTCGGGATCCGTGGGACGCAGCAGAATGCGGCTGCCCAGTACGTGCACCATGCTGCGGACTTCCCTTCGCTCACCCGCGCTCCCGACAGCCTTGCACGCCCCTACGGCCCCTCGTCGTAGGTCCCCGCCTCGATTTCGAGGGCCAGTTCCTGGAGGACCTCGATCGAGGAGAGGTCCGTACGGCCGTTGTCGTGCGCGATCGCCAGGCTGGTGAACGCCAGGCTGAACCCGGAGACCATCGTGTGCAGGGCCGGGCCCAGGGCCTGGGCCACCAGGGCCGCCACCTGCTGCGGGGAGGCGTCGGCGGGGACGCTGATCGACGGCAGCATTTCGTTCAGCAGCGTCGTGGCCACACCGGCCGTGGCCGCCGGACGGTCCCCGTGGCCGCCCTCGTGGCCGTCTCCGGAGCCCTCGCCGGTGGCGTCCTGTCCGCTTTCGACGGCCCGGCGGATGTCCTGGGCCTCGGTGAGGATGCCGATCACCCGCTTGAGTACCTCTGCGCGTTCCATCCTGCGCAGCGTAGCCCCGGGCCGTCGAGCGCGTGTGGGGGTGCGCACTTTCGCGGTCCACCGCACCATGACCGTGTACCCGTACCCCGCGGCGAAGGAGACGGCCATGCCCTCGGGCCCCGCGCCACACACGACGTCCTCGGCCTCCGCGGGGGCCTCCGGGTGCCGGCTGCTGCTGGTGCGGCACGCCAAGGCCGTGCCGAAGGAGGAGTCGGTCGAGGACGTCGAGCGTGCCCTGAGCGAGAGCGGCAGGGCCGACGCCGCCCGGACGGGCCGGTGGCTGGCGGAGTCGGGGTTCACGCCCGCCCTGGTCCTGTGTTCCCCGGCGCGCCGCACGCGGCAGACCTGGCAGCTGATGGCCCCGGCACTGGCCGACCCCCCGGACGCCGTGCACGACGACCGGCTGTACGGCGCGGCTCCGAACGCGATGGTCACCGTACTGGCGGAACGGGCGGCGGGGCTCGGGTGCGTGGCCCTGATCGGCCACAACCCCGGCGTGCAGGAGCTGGCTTCGGCCCTGTGCGGGTCCGGCGGCCCCGAACTGCCGGAGGCGCTGGGGGAGGGCTTCCCGACGGCGGGGGTCGCCGTCGTGGACCTCGCGGGCGGCTGGGAGGCCCTGACCCCCGGCACGGGGACCCTGACGGCCTTCTGGGCACCGGGCCGCTGATCCGCCCCTGCCGCATGTGGTCTGCGTACCGGCTCCTTCGGTCGGCCCCGTACGGGTGATGATCGTCCGAGCGCGACGGACGGGGCGCGCCGGCCTGACATCTCGCGGCCGTGTTCCGTCGAAGACGGTGAAACGCACGTGGACCGAACGAGGAAGCCGACGAGACCATGACCACCCCATCCCGGCGCGAGCCCCAGTCCCACACCGATCCGGCCCTGAGCGCGATCATGAGCGAGCGCCGGCAGCTGATCAACCTCGCCTACCGCCTCCTCGGCTCCCTGGCCGAGGCGGAGGACGCCGTCCAAGAGACCTACACCCGCTGGTACGCCATGTCCCGCGAGCGGCAGGAGGCCATCGAGTCGCCCGGCGCCTGGCTGACGAAGGTGGCCGGCCGGATCTGCCTCGACGTGCTCGGATCGGCGCGGGCGCGGCGCGAGAGCTACGTGGGCGAGTGGATACCGGAGCCGCTGCCCGACCGCGCGGAATGGGCGGCCGGGCGGCCCGGTGACGGCGGTGGACACCCGGTGGACCCGGCCGACCGGGTCACCCTGGACGAGTCGGTCGACATGGCCTTCCTGGTCGTACTGGAATCGATGACCCCGGCCGAACGGGTCGCGTTCATCCTGCACGACGTCTTCCGCTACCCGTTCGCCGAAGTGGCCGCGATCGTCGGCCGTACGCCGGCGGCGTGCCGGCAACTGGCCGCGTCGGCCCGCCGCCGCATCGGCGCCGCACCGGCTCCCGTGTCCCGGGCGAGGGAGCGGGCGGTGGTCATCAGGGACTTCAAGCGGGCGTGGGAGGCCAGGGACATCGCCGCCCTCGTCGCCCTGCTCGACCCGGCGGCCACGATGACCGCCGACGGTGGCGGCCGGGTCGGCGCGGTGCTCCGTCCGGTCGTGGGCGGCGAGCGGATCGCCCGGTACATCGTGGAGATGGCCGGCCGGGCACCCGCACCCGGCCTGGACCTCCTGGAACGTTCGGTCAACGGCAGCCCCGGTCTGGTCGCCCGGTACGGCGGTGCCACGGTGACGGTGGCCGCGTTCGCCGTCGCGGACGACCGGATCACTCACATCTGGGTGGTGCGCAACCCCGAGAAGCTCCGCCCGTGGAGCGCGTGACGGGGCGCCGGGGCGCGGATCGGCCCGGATCGAGGACATCGCCCGGGCCCCCGGCGGACGCCGTCAGGCGCGGTCGACGAAGTACACGTCGTAGCGCTCCTGTTCGGGGAGCAGGTCGTCGAAGGACTGGAGGCCGTGCTGGATGCGGCCGAGCGCCCGGAAGTAGTCGAACCGCTCGACCGCCGGGCCCAGGACGGCCAGCAGCTCGGCCGGTCCGTCCGCCGTGGCGCCGAAGGCGTGCGGCAGGCCCGGCGGGATCAGGACCGTGCCGCCCGCGCCGACCGTCTCGACGGCGCCGTCCAGCCGGAACTCCACCGTTCCGGCGAGTACGTGGAACAGCTCCGCCGAGCGGGCGTGGAAGTGGGGCCGGGCGCCGGCCGCGCCGGGCCCCAGGGCCAGCCGGTTGGCACCGAGCGGGGCGCCGTCCGTCAGCAGTGTGAATCCGCCGCCGTGCGGCAGGGGCACGTACTCGGCGTCCTCCGCCCGGACGACCACCGCCGTCGCCGTCCGCGTGGCCGTTCCCGCGCTCCGCGTCCCGTCCGCCGTCATGTCCATGGGTCCTCTCCTCCGTACCGGTCCGACGCCTCCATTCGACCCGGGCAAGAGGCCGCGAACCAGAGCCGTTTGCGCACTGCAGCGATCATCGATCGTGACGAATGGACGCATGAGGGGGAGCGGGATGGAACTGCGGCAACTTCGGTACTTCGTGGCGGTGGCGGAGGAGGGCGGTTTCGCCCGCGCGGCCGAACGGCTTCACATCGTCCAGTCCGCGGTCAGCCAGCAGGTGCGCCGCCTCGAACGGGAACTGGGCCTCACCCTCTTCGAGCGGTCCACCCGGCGGGTGTCCCTCACCGTGGCCGGCGAACGGCTGCTGCCCGAGGCGAGGGCGGTGCTCGACGCCGCCGAGCGGACCCGGCGCGTGGCGGCGGACCTCGCCTGCGCGGGGACCGGCACCCTCCGCCTGGGCACCGTGCGCGGGCCGGGGCAGAGGGTCTACCGGCTCCTGGCCCGCCTGGCCGAACTGGCCCCGGAAGTCCGCGTGCGGGTCCGCAGCCTCACGGTCACCGAACGGCTCGCCGCCGTCCGGACCGGAGCCCTGGACGCCGCCCTCGTGCGCGCCCTGCCCGCGGCCCCCGGTCTGGAACTGCTCCCGCTCTGGGAGGACCCCTTGTACGTGGCCCTCCCCGCCGGCCATCCGGCCGCCGCCCTGCCGCGGCCCGCGCTCGGGGACCTGGCGGACCTCCCGCTGCGGCTGGCGGCCCGCGAGCGCAACGCGCCCTTCCACGACCTGGTGACGGCCGCGCTGCGGGCGGCCACCGGGGCCGCCCCGCCGGCCGGTCCGCCGTTCACCGACCTCCAGGACACCCTCACCGCGATCGGGGCGGAAGGCGAGCGGGCCCCCTCCTGGACGGTGTTCTACCGGGTGAGCAGCCTTCCCGAGGTCGCCGGCACGGTCATTCGCCCGCTGGCGGCCCCGGGCGTCACGACCTCGCTCGCCGTCCTGCCCGGCCCACCGGGGGCCGCCCTGCGCGCGCTCCTGGCGGCGGCGGCCTCGACCGGCGCCTGACGGGGCGGGGGACCGGCGTTCAGAAGGTCCAGCGCGTGTGGCTGTAGACCCCGTCGTCCCGGCCGAACCCGTACGCCGTGTCCGGAGCCACCGCGAACACCGTCACGTCGCCCCTGCGGAACGCGTCCCCGATGCCGTGGAAGGTGCCCTCGGGCGAGGTGACGTGCGGCCCGTACTTCGCCTCGTACGCGGCGATCACCTCCTCCAGCACCGCCGGCTCGGAGACCGGCTCGGCCTCGCCCTCGACGACGAGGTCGAGCCCCGCGGTGAGCGAGTTCCCTCCGGTGGTCAGCGCGCAGTGCCCGTCACGGGCGAGGTTTTTCGCCTTCTGCTCGTCCCGGCCGGTGGAGAAGTACAGCACGCCCCGGTGCCAGGCGGCGATCACGGGTGTGACGTGCAGCCGGCCGTCGGGCCGTACCGTGGACACCCAGAAGATCTCGGCGGCCTCCAGGTGCCGTTGGGCCTCGGACCATTCGGTGGCGGTGACGTCCGCGGCCCCCGGGCGGGGACGGAGCGCGGAGCTGTAGCGGGCGTCGAGCTCGGTCGTGGGCTGCTTCGATGGTTCTCGTGTCGGCATGGCGGATCTCCTTCCTCACGCCAACAACGACCGACGGCCCGTACCGAAACCATCGGGCGCCCCGACACCACTCTCCTGGCGCCGTCCTTCCCGCGCGGCCTTCGCAGCGGCGGGGTCAGGAGCCGTCGATGAGCCGCTGGAGGCCGGGCGCGTACAGGTCCGCCAGCCGGTCGGCGCCGGTTCGGGCACCCGCGCCGTCCGGCCGGTGCAGGCTCAGCGTGGCGCCGAGCCCCAGCAGCTGGCCCGCGATCAGTTCGGCCCGCAGCTGTGCGTCGGGGCCGGTCAGGGACGCGGCCAGCCGGTCGGTGACCTGCTCGCGGAAGCGTGCGCGCAGCAGGGTGCGCTCGTCCTCGATGCCCAGGGAGAACACGACCCGCAGCAGCGGGTCACCGCGGAACCGGTCCCGCAGCTCGACCATGGTCAGGACCAGGTGCCGGCCGAGCACGGCCGGCGGGGCGGCGAACAGTTCGTCGGCGGCGGTCCGGAAGTCGGCGACCGTGTTGAACAGGGCCTCCTTGCTGCCGAACCGCTTCACGATCAGGGACGGGCTCACCCCCGCGGCGGCGGCGATGCCGCGCATGGTGACCTCGGCGTACGGCCGCAGCGTGAACGCCCGGCGCGCGGCCCGCACGATGGCGTCGCGTCCGGTCTCGGCGCCCGATTCCCCGTCGGCCGTGGCCGACCGCGTGGGGGTGGACTCGTCGGTGGTGCTCATGCGCTCTCCCGTGCGGCGGTCACTGACGGTGTCACCGTGACCGTACCGCCCCGCGCGCCGGAGCCACGGGGGGCACCGGCTCCCGGCCGGTCCGACGGCAGGAACAGCGTGGCGACGAGGGCGGCCAGCGCCGCTCCGGCGGCGATCAGGAAGATCAGCAGGTAGGCGTGCAGGGTCGGCGCGGTACGGCCGCCGGCCACGAAGGTCACGTGGGCCAGCACGGCGGCGACCACGGCACTGCAACAGGCCTGGCCGACCGAACGCATCAGGGTGTTCAGCCCGTTCGCGGCGGCCGTCTCGCTCACCGGCACGGCCCGCATGACGAGGGCGGGCAGCGCCGAATAGGCGATCGCGGTCCCGGAGGCGACCACGGTGGCCCCGGCCACGATCAGCCAGAGGCTGTGGCTGGTGAAGAAGCGGAGCACGTAGCCGACCGCCATGACGACGGCGGCGATCGCGAGCGCGGTACGGGGCCCGTACGCGGCGGAGATCCGTGCGGAGACGGGGGAGAGGGCGACCATGGCCAGGCCGCCGGGCAGCAGGCACAGGCCGCTGACCACGAGGGAGGCGCCGAGCCCGTACCCCGTGCCGGTGGGCTCCTGCACCAGCTGGCCGGTGACGAGGGAGTTCGCGTAGAAGGCGAAGCCGATCAGCAGGGCCGCGACATTGGTCAGCAGGACGGCGGGCCGGGCGGAGACCCGCAGGTCCACCATCGGGGAGCGGGTGCGCAGTTCGAACCGGCCCCAGAGCAGGCCCACCGCCACGGACCCGCCGAGCAGGCCGAGCGTGCGCGCGGAGCCCCAGCCCCAGTCGGAGCCCTGGGTGATCGCGAGCAGCAGCCCGACGAGGAAGCCCGCCAGACCGAGGGTCCCCGGGAGGTCGAAGCGCCCGGGGGAGCGCACGGGGGACTCCGGGACGATCCGCAGCACCAAGAGCACGTCGAGCAGACCGAGGGCGGCCGACGCCCAGAACATGGTGTGCCAGTCGAAGTTCTCCATGACCACCGCGGCCACCGGCAGGCCGATCGCCGCACCGATGCCGAGGGTCGAGCTCATCAGCGCGATCGAGGGCAGCACCCGCTCGGCGGGGAGCTCGTCGCGGATGATGCTGATGCCCAGGGGGATCACCGCGAGGGCCGCGCCCTGCAGGGCCCGGCCGGTGATCAGGACGCCGATGTCGGAGCTGACCGCGCACAGGACGGAACCGAGGGTGAGCACGCCCAGCGAGGCCAGCAGGACGCGCCGCTTCCCGTACATGTCGCCGACGCGGCCGAGCACGGGGGTGAAGACCGCGCCGGTGAGGAGGGTGATGGTGACCAGCCAGCCCGCGGCGCCGGGACTCGCCCCCGTCAGCTCCGGGACGTGCGGCAGGAGCGGGACCACGAGGGTCTGCATGACGGCGACGACCATGCCGCAGAAGGCGAGGACGGGGACGGTGTACCGGGATGGGGCGGAGGCCGGACCGGGGGCGGGTATCGCGGGGGGCATGCTGCTCCAGACGGGTGGCGAGAGCGGGCGCCGGGGGAGTGCACAACTGTTCACCCCATGGGTAAACGACTGTACACCCCAGGGTGAACGGTTGTGCACCCCCTCGGTGCACCCCCTCCGGGCGCGCCTTCCCTCCCCGGTGCCCGTGGCCGGCTCCGTCCTCCGTCAGGCCGTGTCCTCGGCCGGCCCGTCCGGGCGGCAGTAGCGGCGGATCGGCTCCGGATGCCCCGGGAAGCGCCGCAGCAGGTCGTCGACCCGGCCGAGGGTCATGTCGGCGAAATCGAATCCGGGCGCGACGGCCTCACTGATCAGGCCGTGGTCCCCGGTGGTGAGGTGCGAGGCCTTCCAGACGCCCCCCGGGACCGCCAGCGTGAGGACGTGCCCCCGGCCCGGATCCTGGCCGAGGACGGCGGTGGTGTGCCGTCCGTCCGGGTGCAGCAGGTGGTAGGTGACCGGATCGCCGTGGTGGTGGAAGTGCAGGATGTCGGAAAGGTTGAGGTGCCAGTGTCCGATCGGCGACCAGTGGGTGAGCAGGTAGTGGATGGACGTCATCGTGTAGCGGTCGCCCTCCGGCGTCCGGATCGGCGGGCGGTGGTCGGCCTGGAAGGTCCGCCTGAAGTACCCGCCCTCCACGTGCGGCTCCAGGCCGAGGGCGTCGATCCAATCGTGTGCCGTGGGCACGGTGTCCTCCTCTGGTCGGGTGTCTGAGCGGACCGGCGAACGGCCCACGGCCGTGCGGCCGCCGGATTCACGATAATGGATTCGGATCGAGGACGAACCGAGCGTTCTCCGCGCTCTCGCGATCCAGGAGAATTCGAGAAGAGATCCAGCGATATTGCGGTGGGAATTTCCCTTCCGCCCGTATTCTCGGTCCCGTGCTCGATGCCCATCTTCCCACGCAGGGCGCTCAATCCAGCACCGTCGAATTTATCTGAGGGCTGGCGCCCGGCCATATGCCGGACATCGCGCACTCAATTCACGGCGACCTCGAACGTGTGGTGCGGCGGATGGCTGCCGCCAGGTGGAACGGATGGAATTCGAATGCAACGGGAAACGAATACCCTGACCGTCAGACGGCCCGAACGCGCCGTGGCACAGCAGGCCGACGGTCCGGTCTCCTTCGCGGCGACCACGGTCGAGGTGACCGCCGCCCCGGAGGACGGCCCCCACCTGCTGCACCGCGCGGCCCGGCGCCTGTGCGAGGCCGCCGGCCCGGGAGCCGTACCGGTTCCTGCCGGGGGTGAACTCACGGCCCGCCTCGGACCGGGCCTGCACGCGTCGATGTTCGTCTCCACCGAGATGCGCGGCGACGGTGCGGGAACGTCCCTGCTGCGCCTGAACCTCCGCCTCTCGGGCCGCGGCGCGGCACCGTCGACGGCCTCGCTGGACCACTGGGCCGAGATCTGGCACCGCCAGGCCTTCTCCGCGCCCGAAGTGGAGCGGGTCGCGGGCGAGCTGCCGCTGATGAGCGCCGCCGTCGGGCGCCTGCGCCACGGCAAGCCCCTCGCGGGCTTCGCGGTACTGGTCACCGGGCACTTCCTGACCGACCTCGTCCACCTCGTCGGCTGCCTCGCCGAGCTCGGAGCCCCGCTGGACGCGATGACGGTGCTGCGCAAGGACTACGCCTACCAGTGGCGCCACCGGGTCCACGGCCACCTCGTCGATCAGGGCGTACGGGTCGTCGACGCCACCGATCCCCGGGCCGTCGAGGAGCACACCGACCGCGCCCGCCGGCTCGGCCTGCGCTGCCTCGCCCTGGACGACGGCGGCTACGTGGCACCGGCGCTGCTGGACCGGGCCCGTGAAGGATCCCCGACGCCGGCCGCGGCGGGAGCCGGCGCCGGCGGCGGCCGGGCGGCGGACTGGGCGGGGGTGGTGGAACAGACCATGTCCGGGATCTACAAGCTCCGGGGCCGCGAGAGGGAGCTGCCCTTCCCGGTGTTCTCGGTGGCCCAGTCCCGGCTCAAGGGGCGCATCGAGTCGTACTGGATCGCCGAGAAGGCCGTCACCACGGCCCTGGAGCTGCTGCCCGTCCTGAAGATGGAGGGACAGCCCGCGCTGGTCATCGGCTACGGCAACGTGGGCTCCCAGATCGCGGCCCTCCTCACCCAGCGCCGCATGCGGGTCGCCGTCCACGACGCCGACATCCTCCACCTCATCGACGCCCACGAGAGCGGCTACGTCACGGACCGCGACCTGGCCACCCTGCTGGAACGGCACGAGCCCCTGCTCGTCTTCGGAGTCACCGGCCGCACCAGCATGTCGACCCGGGAGTTCGAAGCCCTCCGGCGCCCCGCCTACCTCGCGAGCGTCAGCAGCCGCGACATCGAATTCGACCTCCCCGCACTCGACGCCCTGGCGGCCCGGGACCCGGCGGCCCGCTCCGTGACAGGCCCCTCGTCCCGTACCCACACGCTCCCCGGCGGCGTGGACGTCACCGTGCTGGCGGGCGGCCGGCCGGTCAACTTCCACGAGACGGACAGCATCAGCAACCTCCACTCCGACCTCGTCTACGCCGGCATGCTCACCGGTGCCTGCGCCGTCGCCACCCGGCAGGCCCCACCCGGACTGGACCGCTCCTGGGCCGATGCCGTCCTGGAGGAATCCGGCCTCCTCCAGGACTACTACGAGCGCTACGGCCCCACCGCCACGGCCCGCCCGGCCCCCTGGCCCGCATCCGGCCGCCGCTGACCCGCCCCGCCGCCGATACCGACGGGCGGCCGCCCGCATCCGGCCGCCCGTTCCAGCGGACCGGTACGGCCTGACCGGTACGGCCGCCCGTCTCAGCCGCCGGGTACGGCCGCCCGGCCGTCCCGGCGGGCCAGCGCACCGTCCACCACGTTCAGGGCCCGCGCCCCGGTCGTCAGGGACTCGTGGACGAAGTGGACCGCCGCGTCCTCGATGCCGCAGTACTCCGAGATCCCCGTCTTCAGCACGTGCTCCACCGTGCGGTCCCAGCCCTGCGCGCGGAACTCCTCCTCCGCGTACGCGGTGAGGGAGATCCAGACCATGCGGCGGCCACGCAGACCGCCGCCCCGGCCGCCGTAGGCGAACCCGTGGTTCCACACCCGGTCGACCCATCCCTTGAGGAGGGCCGGCAGGCCGAACCACCAGAGCGGGAAGACGACCACGATCAGGTCGGCCGCCGCCACCCTGGCCATGTGGGCGCGCACCTCTGCGGAGTACTCCTTGCCCGGGTCCCCCCAATCGGGCTCGTCCGGGGTGCCCATCCGCGGGTCGAAGCCCTCGGCGTGCAGGTCCAGCAGGTCCACCGCGTAGCCGTCGGCCGCCAGCCGCTCCCGCGCCCGCCGGGCCAGCCCTGCCGTCAGGGAGTCGGCGCGGTGGTGGGCCACGACCACCAGGGCGCGCCGCCGGGAACCGACGGTCCGGCCGTCCGCGGTCCGGCCGTCCGTGGACCGCCCCTCCGCCGGGCCGGAGCCGTCCACTGCGGGGGAGCTCCCGTTCCCGGTGCTCATCGGGCCTCGTTCCCGAGCCGGACCAGCATCTTGCCGGTGTTCGCCCCGCCCAGGACCCCGAGCAGGGCGCCGGGCGCGTGCTCGATGCCGTCGACCACGGTCTTCTCCGTACGCAGGGTGCCGTCGGCCAGCAGACCCGTGGCCTTCGCGGTCCACTCCGGGAACAGGTCGAGGTGGCTGGTGACCAGCATGCCGCGCAGCGTCGCCTCCCGGGCGGCGGCCCGGAAGAGGTTGTCGGGCCCGGCGACCGGCCCGGTGGCGCCGTAGCCGCTGATCGCACCGACCATGGCGATCCGTCCGCCCGGCCGGATCGCTCCGATCGCCGCCCGGAGGTGGTCGCCGCCGACGGCGTCGAGGTAGACGTCGATGCCCTCGGGTGCGGCCCGGTCCAACTGGCCGGACAGGTCGCCCAGGTGGTGGTCGAGGGCGGCGTCGTAGCCGAAGACGTCCAGCAGCTTCTTCGTCTTGTGCGGGCCGCCCGCCGAACCGATCACCCGGGCCGCCCCCAGCTGCCGGGCGATCTGCCCGGCGACGCTGCCCACCGCACCGGCCGCCGCGGAGACGAGGACGGTGTCGCCCTCCCTCACCGGTGCGGTGCGGGTGAGCGCCGCGTACGCGGTCAGGCCGGTGGCGCCCAGGGCCCCCAGGTAGTCCTCGGGCGCGGCGGCCGAGATGTCGAGCACGGTGGCCGCGGCTGCGCCCAGGACGGCGTACTCGCGCCAGCCGAGGAAGTGCGAGACGGTCGAGCCGACCGGAACGGACGAGGAGCGGGAGGCGACGACCTCGCCGACCGCGCTGCCCTCCAGAGCGGCGCCGAGGGCGAACGGGGCCATGTAGGACGGGGTGTCGTCCATCCGTCCGCGCATGTACGGGTCCACCGACATCCAGGTGTTGCGGACCAGGACCTGGCCCTCGGCGAGTGCCGGGACCGAGGCGTCGGCGAGCTCGAAGTCCTGTGGAACGGGCCTGCCGACGGGACGGGAGGCGAGCCGCACCTCACGCGAGACCGTGGGGAGGGGAACGGGGAAGGGGACGGGACTGGGGCCGGTGAGGCCGGTGTTGCTCTGGGGGACGCTTCGGTCGGTGCGCACGATGTTCCTTCCGTCCGGGCCGCCGGGTCGCGGTCACGGAAACACCTTGTGCCGGGCCGCGCACGAACCGCTGACGGTCCGCGCACGGCCGCGTACCGCCGGCCGGCCGCCGCCCGTAGGATGATCACCATGCGTTTCGAGGTGCTCGGACCGGTGACCGTACGGACGGACGGGGGAAGCGCCGTCCACGTCCCCGAGGCGAAGGTCCGGACGCTGCTGGCCGCCCTGCTGGTGCGCCACGGACGCCCGGTGCCGGTGGACCGGCTGGTGGACGACCTGTGGGGAGACGCGCAGCCCGCCGACCCCGTCAACAGCCTCCAGACCAAGGTCTCCCAGCTGCGCCGTGCCCTGGCGAAGGCGGAGGAGGGGGGCCGGGCCCTGGTCGCCCACGGTCCGGCCGGCTACACGCTGGCCGTCCCCGCCTCGGCGGTGGACGCGGGCGTGTTCGCCGAACTGGTCGCACGGGCCCGCCGGGAGGAGGGCGCCGCGCGGCGGGCGGCGCTGCTCACCCGGGCGCTCGGGCTGTGGCACGGTCCCGCCTACGCCGACCTGGGCGACGCGGGTTTCGTCCGCACGGAGGCCGTCGGGCTGGAGGAACAGCGGGTCACAGCGCACGAGGAGCTCGCGGAGGCCCGGCTGGAGCTCGGTGAACACGCACAACTCGCCGACGGTCTGGCGGAGCTGGCGCAGCGCCACCCGTTGCGCCAGCGGTTGCGTGCCGCGCAGATGCGGGCGCTCTACGGTGCCGGCCGGCAGGGCGAGGCCCTCGCGGTCCACGGGGAGGTGCGCGAGCGCTTCGCGGAGGACCTGGGGATCGACCCGGGCCCCGAACTCGCCGCGCTGTACGCCGCGATCCTGCGCCAGGACCCGGAGCTGACGGTCCGGCGCACACCGTACGACGGGGACCCCGGCGCGGCCCCCGACGCGGCCCCCGGCCACGGTGCACCGGCCAAGACCCAGGCGCCGCCCGCGGTGCGCCCCGCCGCGGGCACCGTCCCCACCCCCGTCGGCTCGCTGGTCGGACGCGAGGACGCCGTCTCCCGGGTGTGCGCCGCCGTCGTGGCGGGACGCCTCGTCACGCTCACCGGACCCGGCGGGGTCGGCAAGACCCGCCTGGCCCTGGCGGTGGCCGCACGGCTGGCGGCCGGCCCGGTTCCGGGCCCGGAGCCGCTGCCGGACGCGGACCGGGAAGACCCGTACCGCGACGGGATCCGCTTCGTCGAACTCGCCGGTGTGCGGACCGGGGTGGCGTCGGCCGTGGCCGCGGCCCTGGGCGAGCGCGAGGACGTCGCGGGGGGCGGCCCCGGCGGACGTCCGGCGGACGACCGTGACGAGACGGTCGCCCGGTGGCTCACGGGGCTGCTGGCCCCGCGCCGCATGCTGCTCGTCCTGGACAACTGCGAGCACGTGGTGGACGAGGTCGCGGCACTGGTCTCCCGGCTGCTGCGGGGCGCGCCCGGCGTACGGGTGCTGGCGACGGGCCAGGAGCCCCTCGCCGTCGCCGGGGAGGTGCTGGAGCCCGTCGCGCCGCTGGCCGGGCCGGAGGCGGTACGGCTGTTCGCCGAACGGGCGGCGGCGGGCACGCCCGGCTTCGCGGTGACCGGGGAGAACGAGGAGGCCGTCGCCCTGATCTGCCGTCGGCTGGACGGCATCCCGCTCGCGCTGGAACTGGCCGCCACCCGCGTGCGGGCCCTGGGGGTGCACGTACTGGCCGACCGCCTGCACGACCGGTTCCGCCTCCTCAACCAGGCGCGCAGGGACGCCCCGGCCCGCCAGCGCACCCTGCGCGCGGTGATCGACTGGAGCTGGGGGCTGCTGTCCCCCGCCGAGGGGACGGTGCTCCGCCGACTGGCGGTGTTCTCCGGCGGCTTCACCCTGGAGTCCGCGGAGGAGGTCTGCGCGGGCGACGGCATCGCCCGGGAGGACGTCCTCGACGTGGTGGCACGCCTGGTGGACTGCTCGCTCGTCACGGTGGCGTACGGCGGCGCGGGTGACCCGGCGGCCACCGGCACCGTGCGCTACCGGACGCTGGAGTCCGTCACGGCGTACGGCCGCGAACGGCTGACGGAGGCCTGCGAGGCCCGGGCCCTGCGACAGCGGCACGCCGCCCACTTCACGGACCTCGCCGAGCGGGCGGCGGCCGGACTCCACGACCCGAGCCAGCGCACCTGGCTGGACCGCCTGGACGCGGAACGGACCAACCTGGCGGCGGCCCTCGACCACGCGGCGGAGGCAGGGGCTTCCGGGCTCGCGGTACGCCTCGTGGAGGCCCTGGCCTGGTACTGGTTCCTGCGCGGCCGGATCGCGGAGGCACGCGCCGCACTGGCGGCGGCCCCGGAACGCGCGGAGGCCGACGGCGCCACCGGGCCGGCGGCCACGCTCCGGGCCCTGCGGGCGGCGTTCGACGTGTTCGCGGGCGACGACGACCAGGGCCCGACGGGATCCGCCGACGCCGATCCGCGGGCCCGCTGGCTGCTGGAGTTCGCCCGGCTGTGCTTCACCGGAGCCGCGACCGGGCCGGACGACGGGGTCCTGGACACCCTGCCGGACACGTTCCGGACCCGGGGCGACCGCTGGGGCGAGGCAGCCGCGTTCAGCTCCCTCGCCACCCGTGCCATGTACCGGGGCGACCTCGCGGCCCTCGACCGGCACGCTCGCGCGGCCGCGGCCCTCTTCGACCGGCTCGGCGACCGGTGGGGCCGACTGCAGAGCTCCGAACAACTGGGCGTGCTCGCCGAGATCCGCGGCGACTACCCGACGGCCGCCCGGCTGTACGAGGACGGGGTACGCACCGCCCGGGAACTGGAACTGTGGACGACGGTCTCCTTCCGCCTGGCCAGGCAGGGCCGCATTGCCCTGCTGACCGGCGACCTCGCGCGGGCGGAGCTGCTGCACGAGCGGGCCCGGAAGATCGCGGTGGAGCAGTCGCACCGGCCGGCCGAGCAGTTCGCGGTGATCGGCCTGGCGCTGGGTGCCCGCCGCGGCGGCGACCCGGCCGCGGCCGAGACCCTGCTGCGGCCCTGGCTCGACTGGAACCGGCGGCTGGGCGTGGACGCGGGGGCCGCCCTGGTCCTGGCGCAACTCGGCTACGCGGCCGAGCTCCGGGGCGACCCCGACCTGGCCCGGTCCCTGCACGAGGAGGGTCTCGACGCCGCCCGCCGCACCGGCGACCCCCGGGCCCTGGCCCAGGCCTTCGAGGGCCTCGCGGGCGCCCTGGCGGCACCCGCCCCGGCCTCCCCGCACCACCCGGCCGCCCCGCACCACCCGGCCGCCCCCGCCCCGACTCCCGAGCACCGGCGGGCCGACCTGCTCCGGGCCGGCGAACTCCTGGGCGCCGCCCACGCCTTGCGGCAGTCCGTCGGCACACCGCTGCCACCCGCGGAACGCTTCGACGTCGACCGGGCCGCCGCCCGGCTCCGGGACGCCTTGGGCCAACCGGAGTACACCCGCGCCTTCACCACCGGCCACGACCACCCGGAGCGCCCCGCCGCCGAGCGCAACGACGTGCCGTTCACGCGTGAACCGGGGCGGCCGGGCGGGTGACGCGGCGGCAGGCCCTCCGCGCCCCCGGGCGGGAGACGGCTACAACCGTCCTGTGATCCCCTTCCGTTCGCACGCACACGGCGGTCGGCCCGGCCGGAGCCGCCGAAGGACCCTTCCGACGGCGGCGGTGGTCGCGGCCTGCCTGGCCGCCTGCTGCCTGTCCGTCTTCCCGTCCGCATCGTCACTGCGGCCGCAGGCCCGGGCCGACGACCCCTGCACCCACGACGCCGGGAAACCGCTGATCCTCTCGAACGAGCAGTACGCCAGGTGCTTCGGCGAGCCGCCCGCCCGGGCGTGAGGCGTCCCGGCCCCCAGCGGACCCGGCCGCACGGCCTTCGGCCCCCGAGCACCGGACGGCGCTCCGGGCCGCTCACCCAACGCCCGATCGCGGCCCGGCTTGAGGGCTGGGCCCATCGGCGTAGCGTGAAAAGAGACGCCCGGGACCCCGGCGGTCGGCGCCGGTGTGCGTGCGGGCGCTGCGAGGAGCGTCGGCCATGGCAAAGATTTCCCTGGACCAGCTGCGCGAACGGGTGCGCGGCGCGGTCGTGACCCCCCAGGACGCGGCCTACGACGAGGCGCGCAAGGTCTACAACGCCATGATCGACCGGAAGCCGGCGGTCGTCGTGCGGTGCTCCGGCGCCGTCGACGTCATGGCGACGGTCGATTTCGCCCGGGAGAACGGGCTGGACCTCGCGGTGCGCGGCGGCAGTCACAGCGTGCCCGGCTTCGGGACCTGCGACGACGGCGTCGTCGCCGACATGTCCGGGATGCGGGGAGTCCGCGTCGACCCGGGAGACCGGACGGCGCGCGCCGAGGGCGGCGCGACCTGGGGCGACTTCAACGCGGCCACGCACGTCTTCGGCCTGGCGACGACCGGCGGGATCATATCCACCACCGGTGTCGGCGGGCTAACCCTGGGTGGCGGCATCGGCTACCTCTGCCGCGGGCAGGGCCTGAGCTGCGACAACCTGATCTCCGCGGACGTGGTGACCGCCGACGGCCGACTGGTGGTCGCCAGCGAGGACGAGAACGAGGACCTCTACTGGGCGCTGCGCGGCGGGGGAGGGAACTTCGGAGCGGTGACCTCGCTCGAATTCCGCCTGGCCCCGGTGCAGGACGTCTACGGCGGGCCCATGCTCTTCGAACTGGCGGATGCCGGCGCCGTCCTGCGCGGGTACCGCGAGCTCATCGCCGACGCACCGCGGCAGCTGGGCGGCTTCCCCGCCTTCCAGATCGCCCCGCCCCTGCCCTTCATCCCCGAGGACCGGCACGGGGACCCCTTCATCCTGATCGTGGCCTGCTGGGCCGGCCCGATCGCGGAGGGCGAGCGCGCCGTGCAGCAGTTCCGCGAGTTCGCACCCGTGGTCGCGGAACACGTGGGGCCGATGCCCTATCCCGCGTTGAACAGTGCCTTCGACGGCCTGGTACCGCCCGGACTCCAGCACTACTGGAAGGCCAACTTCGTCACCGAGCTCACCGACGCCGCGATCGAGGCCCACCTGGTCCACGGTCCCCGGCTCCCGGTGGTGAACTCGACCGTCCACATCTACCCGATCAACGGCGCCTGCCACGACGTCCCGCAGGACGCCACGGCCTTCGCCTACCGCGACGCCTCGTTCGCCACGGTCATCGCCGGCATGTGGCCGGACCCGGCCGACAACGAGGCCAACACCGCCTGGGTGCGCGACTACTACGAGGCGACCGCTCCGCACTCCGAAGAGGGCGGCTACGTCAACTTCATGGCCGACGACGACCAGGACCGGATCCGGGCCAACTACAAGGGGAACTACGAGCGGCTCGTGGAGGCCAAGCGGGCCTACGACCCGGACAACCTGTTCCACCTGAACCAGAACATCAAGCCGTAGGCCGCCCCTCCGGGACCTTGCCTACGCGTCCCGCTGCGCGCGCACCCGGACCAGCTGCGCGTCGCCCAGCGGCGGATCGAACCCTTCCGGGAACATGAGCATCCGCGGCTGCGGCCACATGCTCTCCGGCCCGTGCTCGTCGCAGTGCAGGGCGATGAGGTGCGTTCCTTCCCCGCAGCCCTCGTGCCGGTAGGGGCGGTCGTGCGTCCGGCAGAAGTACCCGACCCTGCGGCAGTCGTCCTCTTCCGTCGGCTCGTGGAAGTCCGGATCACGAACGATGACGGTCACGGGCTCCTGCCGGTTGAACCGGGGGATGGGGCGGGGGTCGCACCACAAAAGTCGGGGAGGAATCAAGTCCGGTGTCACGCGCCCATCCTGCCCCGCCCGTCCTCCGTCCGGATCGTCGGGTCGCCGGACACGACGATGTGCGGCCGGACAGCCGGACACGACGATGTGCGGCCGGACAGCCGGACACGACGACTGTGCGGACCGTCTTTCGACGGTCCGCACAGTGCGGCTCGGTTCGTCAGCAGCCGCCGTCGTCCCATCCGCCTCCGCCCCAGTCGTCATCGTTGTCGGACCAGCCGTTGTTTCCGTGGTCGTCGTCCCAACCGCCGCCGCCGTGACTGTAGGTGACGGAGTGGGTGGGCATGGCCGCGGAGGCCGTACCCGCGGCGCCGAGCGCCGCGCCGCCGGCCATCAGAACACCGATGGCGGAAACGGCGAAGAGCCGCTTGACTCTGAGTGCTTGCATGGTTTCAGAACCCTTCTCGCAGCTGTGCCACGCGTGGTGGCACGAATCCGTTCTGCCTCCTCTCGTGGAACGTGCACGGAGTTTTCCTGTGGCTGAATGAATGTGATGAGTGCGCGTCCGCCGTCAACGTGGCCTCGTCGAGCCACGGACCCTCTGCCGACACGCGATTCCCGAGCCGCGTGCACCACTGCGGGCAGAGAGCGGATCCCGCAGTTGCGGCCGTCTACCCCCATGCTAGTCACCTCCGCGCGACTCGTCATCTCGGGCCGCGGGCCGAGATGACGGCGGAGCCCGGCGCCGCCGGTACCGCAAGCGGCTCTTCCCGTGCGGTATACGTCTCCTGGGGTTCGCCCGATCCCCGCGAAGGAGGTGGCGGTGTGGAGCGTACGACGTGCTGCGTCGTGGGAGGCGGGCCGGCCGGGATGGTGCTGGCGCTGCTGCTGGCGAGGGCCGGGGTGGAGGTGACGGTGCTGGAGAAGCACGGCGACTTCCTGCGCGACTTCCGCGGCGACACCGTGCACCCCTCGACGCTGTCGCTCCTCGACGACATCGGCCTCGCCGAACGGTTCGCCCGGCTGCCCCAGCGCCGGGTGACATCGGTGCAGCTCCCCATCGGGCCGGACCGGTCCCTCGTCACGGTCGGGAACATCGGCGCGCTCCACGGGAAGTACAACTACATCGCGATGGTGCCCCAGTGGGACCTGCTCGACCTGCTCGCCGACGAAGCGGGCCGGGAGCCCTCCTTCCGCCTGCGCATGGACACCGAGGTGACCTCGTACCTCACGGAGCGCGGGCGGGTCACGGGCGTGCGCTACCGCACCGCGGACGGCGGCACCGGTGAGATCGGGGCCACCCTCACCGTGGCCTGCGACGGCCGGGGTTCCCTGGCCAGAACCCTGCCCGAACTCGGCCTCGAAGACTTCCCCTGCCCCATGGACGCCTGGTGGTTCCGGCTGCCGCGCCACGAGGACGACCCGAGCGGACTCGTGGGCGGCCTGGGCGACCGGTTCTTCACCGCGCTGATCGACCGCGGCGACTACTGGCAGTGCGCGGCCCTCATCCCCAAGGGCACCGACGCGGAGCGGCGCGCGGAGGGCCTGGAGAGGTTCATGACCCGGTTCACGGCCGCCGTCCCGTGGCTGGCCGGCCGGAGCGACGCCGTCACCTCCTGGGACGAGGTGAAACTCCTGGACGTACGGCTCGACCGCCTGCGCCGCTGGCACCGGCCGGGGCTGCTGTGCATCGGCGACGCCGCCCACGCGATGTCACCCGTCTTCGGCATCGGCATCAACCTCGCCGTGCAGGACGCGGTGGCCGCGGCCCGCCACCTCGTGCGTCCGCTGCGCGAGGGCACCGTAGGACTCCACGACGTGCGCCGCGTCCAACTCCGCCGCTGGCCGACCACCGTGGCGACCCAGGGCCTCCAGCGCCTCGCCCACGCCCAGGTCATCGAACCGCTGCTGGCGGGCCGCACCGCGTTCGGCGATCCCCGGCGGGCCAAACGGATGACGGAGCTCGTCACCGACTCGCGGTGGCTGAACCGGATCCCCGCCTACTTCATCGGATACGGAGCCCTGCGCGAGCGCCCCCCGAGGGAATCGCTCCGCTGAACCCGGCGGCGGCACCCCCGGCCCCGGCGGGCGTGGCCGCTGGACCTGGCGCCGGCGCCGGCGCTCGTGGCGGCGGGCGCCACCCTCGCCGTGCCGAAGTATGGTCGCCCTGGGCCAGTGGTCCGACGGCCGCACGGGCTGAGGCCCCGTCCGACCAGAGGGAGTTCGCCGTATGCAGACCCGGTGCACGCAGACCCGTTCGGCCGATGACCCGCGCAGACGAGTGGCCTGGGCGACGGCCCTCGTCCTGATCGCGGTCACCGCACTCCTCGGGAGCACGCCCGGGGGTGCCACGGCGGCGCCCCCGGCCGCCGTCCCACCCGTCCCCGTCCTGTCCTGGGGTCCGTGCGAGGGGGAGGCCGGCGACGCCCCGGGCGACGGCTTCCGGTGCGCGACCGCCCGGGTGCCACTGGACTACCGCCGCCCCACCGGGCCCACGATCCCGCTCGCGGTCACCCGGCGGCCCGCACCCGGCCGGACCCACCGCACGGGGGTCCTCGTGCTGCACCCCGGCGGACCCGGCAACTCCGGTGTGGACTTCGCCCGTGACAGCTACGACGCGCTCCCCGCCTCCCTGCGCGAGGCCTTCGACGTCGTCGGGTACGACATGCGCGGGGTGGGGCGCAGCGGACAGGTGGAGTGCTGGAACGACGGGGAGTACGCCGCCGCCGTCGACGCGGCACGCGCCGTCCCCGGCCCCGGGGCCCTGCGGGGCGCCGTCCGCCAGGGCCTGGACTTCGCGACCGCCTGCCGGCAACGGTCCGCTGACCTCCTGTCGTTCATCGGCACCGGCTCGAACGCCGGGGACATCGATCTCCTCCGCCAGGCCCTCGGCGAGGAGACGCTGACCTTCTACGGCCGCTCCTTCGGCAGCTACGTCGGCACCGTGTACGCGGCCCGGTTCCCCAGGCGCGTGCGCGCCATGGTCCTGGACGGGGCCTACGATCCGCGGCGCTACGCCGAGGTGCCGTACGCCTACGACGCCGCGCAGTTCGAGGCCCTCGACGCGGCAGTCGGCCGTTTCCTGGACTGGTGCGCGCGGAACGCCACCACCTGCGGATTCGGCGGGGGAACTCCCCGACGGGCCTTCGACGCGCTCGAACGGGACCTGGACGCCCACCCCGTCGTCACCGCGAGCGGACGCCGGGCGACCGGCTACACCCTCGCCTACCGGCTGATGTTCAACATCAACTCCGGCAAGGAGGCCTGGCCCCACCTGGGACAGGCCCTGGAGGCGGCGCGGACGCGCCGGCCCTCGTTCCTGCTGAACCCGCCCTCGTCCGCGTCCTTCGACTTCCTCAACGCCAACCTGGCCGTCGAATGCGCCGACCGGGTCTATCCGTCCGGCCGGCTGCTCCTGGGCGCCCTGGTCGGCGCCCACGTCGCCGGCGCCCCCCTGCTGGGACCGCCCATCGGCCTCGGGCCGCCCACCTACGACCACAACCACGCGCCCACCTGCGCCCAGTGGCCGGCGGAGCGCCCGAGCCGCTACGAGGGCTCCTACCGCGCCGCCGGTTCCGCCCCGATCCTGGTCCTCGGCACGACCGGTGACCCGGACACCCCGTACCGGGACGCCGTGGCCCTCGCGCGGACCCTCGACAACGGACGCCTGCTGACCTTCGCCGCCGAAGGACACACCGCCTACAACCGGAGCGAGTGCGTCAGCACGCTGGTCACGGCCTACCTCGCCACCCTGGCCCTGCCCGCACGGGGCACCGTCTGCGCCGACGAGGCGCCCCCGGACGCACTCGGCCGCACTACGGCGGGCATCGAGGCAGACGAGACGCGCGACGTGATCCCCACGCCCCGTTTTTTCGATTGGCGGGCCGCTGACGGGCTGCGATGATGCCTCTGTTTCCCAGACGGAGGACATTTGTTCGTTTTCGTGTGCGCGGGGTGCGGCGCCGAGCTGACCGCCCCGCTGTCCCGGGTCACCCTGCCCGTCCACGCCCATCAGAAGTACGGGAACGGGATCCAGCTCCCGGTGCTGATGGAGCCGGGGACGTTCGCCGTGGAGCCGGAGCACTGGGGGCCACCGTGGCGCAGGTGGGAGGAGGTCCACCCGGACGAGGCCGCTGCCCGCGGCGTTCACGCGCCGGTGCACGCCCTGTCCGACGGAGCGCCCGGCGCCATCGTCATCGCACCCGGCGACACCCGAGGCACCCGGCTGATCCCCGAGAGGGCCGGCGGCTACTGCTGCGGCCTCGACGGGGCCGACGGCCCCAACATGGCCTGCGGGTCCTGCGGCCTGGCCGTGGCGAGCCGGATCGACGACTGCTCTCTCTGGCAGGCGGTCTGGCTCGCCCCGGACGCCGTGCGCCGCCCCGAGGGCGGCGCCCACGCGCCACCGCTGTCCTGGGCGGAGCTGCTGGCGGAAGGGAAGGGCACGCCCCCGTTCGAGCCGATCACCACATGGGGAGCACGGCGGGGGTCGAACCACTGGTGGTCGTGGAGCCCGCGGTGGGAGGCGGCGGCGGGCCGGGCCCTCGCCCACCTGCTGGCGGCCTTGGAAGGCCGGCCGGTGGCCGTTCCGGACGGCCTGGCCCAGGAGGTGTTCCGCCGCGCCCTCGACGCCCTGCTGCCCCCGGGGCCGCCGGTGCGGCGGGCCGTCCTGGCGGGACCGGGACGGCCTGCTCCGGCGGCGCACGCCGACATCCTCCTGGTGCCGGTCCATCCGCAGACGGGGAAGCTCTGGACCCCGGCCGGCCGGTCCCCCTCGGCGTACCCGGTGCCGCTGCCGTTCGGCGTCTGGTTGTGGCTCGCCTTTCCCGAGCCGCACCTGCCGTTCCCCGCCTCGGGCGTGATGCCCGACGGCGTGCTCCGCGACGACCCGCCCGCGCCACGCCCCCACCACCCGCTGCGGGCCGATCCGGGAGCGTTCGAGCATGCCCTGGTGCGCCTGCCGGCCGTTCGCGGCACATGGCTGCGCGAGATCCTCGACAACCTGATCGACCACACGCGCGCCCGCATCTTCTAGCGGTGCCGCCCAGCCGGTGCCGCCCAGCCCGGATCGGGGATGCCGTGCCGAGGGCGGCCGGGGCCAACTCCCCTCCCTCTTCAACGTATAGCGCACCGGGGGGCTTGCGGCAAGACCCCCGTCGTCCCGGAGAATCGGCGGCCGAAAGCCAATGACCTGCGGAAACGGGAGTCGCGAAGTGCGTGTGTTGTTGACGGCGTGGGGATCGCGCGGGGACGTCGAACCGCTGGCGGCACTGGCGGTGGAACTGCGGGCGCGCGGTGCGCACGTGCGCGTGTGCGCACCGCCCGACGAGGAGTTCGCGGCGCTGCTGGCACGCGTCGGGGTGCCGCTGGTGCCGCTCGGCCCGACGGTGCGCTCGGTGGTGGCCGGTGCGCAGCCGCCGACGGCGAAGGACGCGTTCCGGCTCGCCCCCGAGCTGGTCGCCGCCCGGTTCGATGTCCTGACCGCCGCGGCCGAGGGGTGTGACGCTCTGCTGGCGACCGGTCTGATGCCGGCCGGCGCGCGGGACGTGGCCGAGAAGCTGGGCATCCGTTACGTGTACGCCTGCTTCCACGTCTTCGGAATCCCGTCGCGGCACTTCCCGCCCGGGTCCCGGCCGGGCAAGGCGTCCCCGCCGGACGAGACCGACAACCGGGCGCTGTGGGAACAGGACGCCCAGAGGGTGAACGCGCTGTACGGCGAGGCGGTGGCCCGCCATCGGGCGTCGATGGGTCTGCCGCCGGTGGACGGGGTCCGCGACCACGTCTTCACCGACCGGCCGTGGCTGGCGGCGGATGCGGCCCTGTGCCCGTCGCAGGGCATGACGGACCTCGACGTCGTGCAGACCGGGGCCTGGATCCTGCCCGACGACCGGCCGCTCCCGGAAGGGCTGGAGGCGTTCCTGGACGCCGGCGCGCCGCCCGTGTACGTGGGCTTCGGCAGCATGGCCGCGCACGCCCCGAAGGACATCGCCCGCGTGGCCACCGAGGCCGTCCGCGCGAACGGCCGCCGCGTGCTCCTGGCCCGTGGCTGGGCGGACCTCGCCCCCGTCGACGACGCCGACGACTGCTTCGTCGTCGGCGAGG
This sequence comes from Streptomyces sp. AB3(2024), assembly GCF_041862025.1. Taxonomy (NCBI): domain Bacteria; kingdom Bacillati; phylum Actinomycetota; class Actinomycetes; order Kitasatosporales; family Streptomycetaceae; genus Streptomyces; species Streptomyces sp. AB3(2024). The sequence continues at coordinate 6,987 of NZ_JBGWAB010000076.1, read as the reverse complement.
TCAACCAGCAGGCCCTGTTCCCCCGGGTGGCGGCCGTCGTGCACCACGGGGGCGCGGGCACCACCACGGCGGCGGCGCGGGCCGGCGCGCCCCAGGTGGTCGTCCCCCGGATCGCGGACCAGCCGTACTGGGCCGGAAGGGTCGCAGAGCTCGGCATCGGCTCGGCCCACCACGACCCGACGCCGACCGTCGACTCGCTGTCCGCCGCGCTGGCCGGGGCCCTGAGTCCGGGGACCCGTACGCGGGCGCGGGCCGTGGCCGCCACCCTGCGCTCCGACGGGGCGGCCGTGGCCGCGGCACTGCTGCTCGACGCGGCCGACCCGGGAAGGCCTCCCGCCCCGGCCTAACCGGGGAGCAGCCCCCGCTTCATGCTACTGTCCCCGCATGAAGCGGGGACTTCTCCCCGTTTATCGACAGGGAGGAACCGCCATGGCCGCCCCGACGCTTGAGGAACTCGCTCCCCCGGGAGTCGACGTCATCGCCGACCCGTACCCGGCCTACGCCGCACTGCGCGAGAAGGGCCACGTCCACCGCATCCACGTGCCCGGGACCGGTGACGTCTGGCTCGTCCTCGGACGCGACGAGGTGCGGGCCGCGCTGACCGACTCCCGCCTGCGCAACGACATACGGCACTCCTCGTCGTGGCAGAGCGACGGCGGCAACGCCATCGGCCTGAACATGCTGCAGACCGACGCCCCGCAGCACACCCGCCTGCGGTCCCTGGTCGCACGAGAGTTCACCGCCGGCCGGATCGACGCCCTGCGGCCGCGCGTCCGGCAGATCGCCGACGGGCTCCTCGACGCCCTCCCCCCGGCGGGCACCGCCGACCTGGTCGCCGGATACGCCCTCCCGCTGCCGCTCACTGTCATCTGCGAGCTGCTCGGAGTCCCCTCCGGAGACCGGCACCACTTCCACGCCTGGTCCACCGAGCTCGTGGCGCCGTCCTCGCCCGCCGCGGCCGCCGCGGCCGGCGGGGAGATGGCCGCGTACTTCGCCTCGCTGATCGCCGCCAAGGCGGGTGACCCCGGGGCGGACCTGATGAGCGCCCTGGTCCGCGCCTCCGCCGAGGAGGACGGACTCTCGCCCGAGGAACTGCTCGGGATGGCCTTCCTCCTGCTCGTCGCCGGACACGAGACCACCGTCAACCTGATCTCGGGCGGAGTCCTCAACCTGCTCCGCCACCCGGACCAGCTCGCCGCGCTGCGGGCCGACGCGAGCCTGCTCGACGGCGCCGTCGAGGAAGTGCTCCGCTACGACGGGCCCGTCGCGGCGGCGGCCTTCCGGCACGCCGCCGAACCGGTGGAGATCGACGGCGTCCACATCCCCGCGGGCGACAGCCTCATGCTCTCCTTGGCCTCGGCCTCCCGCGACCCCCGGTACCACCCCGATCCCGACCGCTTCGACATCCGCCGCCCGGCCCGCGGGCACCTCGCGTTCGGCCACGGCATCCACCACTGCCTGGGTGCGCCGCTCGCCCGCGTCGAAGGCCGGATCGCCCTGGAGACGCTGCTGCGCAGGATGCCGGACCTCGCCCTGGCCGGTGACCCCGATTCCCCGGAGCGCCGTTCCGGCGCCATGCTCCGGGGCGTCGCCTCGCTGCCGGTGCGCTGGTCGCGGCGGCTCGATGCGTGACACTCCGCCCGGTGGCGCTAGCATCCGGACCGGACAGCGATCCCCGGTACATGCGTACGCGCGCCGCCGGCGACACGAGGAGTGGACATGACACCGGGCACCCAACGGCCCGCGCCGGTACGGCGCGACGCGCTGCGCAACCGCGAGCTGCTCCTGGCCGCCGCGCGCAAGGCCTTCGCCGCCGAGGGCCTGGAGATCCCCCTCGACGAGATCGCCCGCCGGGCCGGCGTCGGCAACGCCACCCTGTACCGAAACTTCCCCACCCGCGCCGCCCTGATCGACGCGGTGTTCCAGGACGCCCTGCTGGACACCATCGCGGCCGGGGACGAAGCGCGCCGCGCGGCGGACCCGTGGGCCGGGCTGGCCGGCTACCTGGAGGCGGTCTTCACCGTACTGGCCACCGACCGCGGGGCGAACGACCTGATGACCACCGCCATCGAGGGCGTGACCTCCCTCGATTCCGTCCACGCCCACAACCACGAAACCATCACCCTGCTGGTGGACGGCGCCCAACGGGCCGGTGCCATGCGCCCCGACATCACCGTCGAGGACGTGCTCCTGGGCCTGGCCACGCTCGGACGCTCCGTTCCCTCCCTCGCGGTCGCAGGGCCCCCGCACGCCTGGCGCCGGCAGCTGGCCCTGTTCCTCGACGGCCTGCGGGCCGGGGAGCGCCCCCCGGCGGAGCTGCCCGCCCCGGGCATGACCGCGCAGGACCTGGCGGCCGTCCTCCTCGACCTCGGCCCGCACCGCCAGGGCTGAGGGCGGGTATCCGGCGGGGGAGAAACGAGACGCCGGGGTGCCCTTGGGCACCCCGGCGCGACGTCGAGGGCGAGGAAAGCGGAGGGGCTATTTCAGGGAGTGTGGAGAAGGAAGCCCGTCCATGGCCTCGCCGAATCGAACGCTACCAGTCAGCCGGGGATCAGGGCACGCAGGTTTTCCGGCGTGACGACCACGGAATCCGCGTGCAGCCCCTCCGGACGTTCCAGACCGACGTACGTGACCGGCCCGTCCGGAACCGTCGTACCGTCCCACACCGTGACGGCCGTGGCGCCCTCGGCCATCAGCCCGGCGAGGTACCGCACCGTGAGGGGCTCGCGCTCGACGAGGGCGCGCACCAGCACCGCCACCGACACCCGGTTCCCCTCGACCCGGTTGGCGTTCGGGTTCCCCCGCAGGTACAGGTGGAGCCACTTGGCGCGCCAGCGGCCGTCGTCCCCGCGAACGAAGGCCAACGGCAGCGCGACCCTGCCGGGGCCGCGCAGCTCCGACCTCATCCGTACGGTGCGCGGCTCGAAGGGGCGGCCCTCCTGCTCGGCGTCGCGCAGCATGAAGCCGAAGAGCGACTCCTCGGTCTCCTCGAAACCCTCACCCGTTTCGGCGGACAGCCCCGACAGGTGCTCCAGCAGGTCGCCCGACAGTTTGAAGCCCACGGACATCAGCGCGGCGTCGAACTGCCGCGCCGCGCCGCCGCCCTGGCCGAGGGGGCCGTGGGGGACGGGAAGGCGGTGGGCGTGCCGGACGACCAGGTGTTCGAGGGGGTGGACCATCCGGGCATGATCCCAGAACCGCACGGGCCATACCTACACGTTTTCGAACGCGCCCGTGCATTGGAGTGGCCCGCGGCGCGGCCGGTGGCGTGGCTTCCGCCCGGCCCGCGGCGGCTGCCTAGGGTCGTCCCGACCAGGCCGGTCCGGCACGCGGCCGGCCCTTCCGAAACATCCGGAACAGGTGGGTGAATCGTGGCACGCGTCACGGCCGAGTCGCACGTACCCGAATCCCAGGCGCCCGCCGGCCGCACCCGGAGTCGGCTGACCCGGCGTCTGGCCGCCCTCGCCGGAGCGCTGCTCCTGTGCGCGCTGCCCGCGCGGGCGGCCGGCGCCGACCGGCTCCACGGCGTTGGCCCGCACACCGGCCCGCCGCTGTACGTGTCCGACTACGGCAACAACCGCGTGGTCACGCTGCCCACCGACGGAGGCGGCCAGACCACCCTCTCCCTGGACGGCCTGGTACGTCCGACGGGGCTGGCCTGGGACCGCGCGGGCAGCCTCTACGTCTCCGACACCGGGAACAACCGCGTGGTGCGGTCGGCCCCGGACGGCAGCGGGCAGTCCACCGTGCCCACCGAAGGCCTCTCGCGCCCCCTGGGCCTGGCCGTCGACGCCGCCGGCGACCTCTACGTCGCCGACAGCTTCAACGACCGCGTCGTGAAGGTGCCGGCCGACGGCAGCGGCCAGACCACCGTTGCCACCACCGGGCTGCTGCACCCCTGGGGGCTGGCCCTGGAACCCGACGGGGACCTGTACGTCTCCGACTTCGTCAACGACCGGGTGGTGAAGGTGGCCGCCGACGGGAGCGGGCAGTCCACCGTCCCCACCACCGGCCTCTCCCAGCCCACCGGCCTGGCCCTGAGCGCCGCCGGAGACCTCTACGTCAGCGACAGCGGCAACAACCGCGTGGTGCGGATCGCGGCGGGAACCGGCGGGCAGACCACGGTGCCCACCACGGGCCTGAGCAGCCCGCTCGGCCTCGCCCTCGACCACCACGGCGCCCTCTACGTCGCCGATGCCTTCAACAACCGGGTCGTCCGCGTCCGCCTCTCCGACGGCGCCCAGAGCACCGTGAACTCCACCGGCCTGAACACCCCGGCCGGCCTCGCCCTCCCTCCGCGTTCCGCCCGGCCGGCGCGGTAGTGCCGTACCGCCACGGCGGCGGAGTCCGGCCCGGGTGACCGGGCCGACGCGGGCGTCCCCGAACCCTCCGTCGTACCGCCGGACTTCCGTACGGCAGTACGGCGACGCCGGCCCCGGTCCTTGGGCGGATCCCCCGGGCCCCGGGGGTACCTCCCGCCGTCGGCCCGACGACCTGATGTCATAGCCTCCAGGTGCCCGGCCACAGGCCCCGTCGTCGGCGCCCACTCGCCCTCGTGCCCGCAACGGCGCCGAGCGGGACCGGGCGACCGGGCGGGGAGAACAGCCGGGCTGTCGGGCGTTGGAGCGTGGGAGGAGCGGTCTCGTTGGACACACCGCGCCACCCGAGGGAAGAGGAGGATCCGATGAGCACGGCCGACGAGGGACGGCAATGGCCGGACGAGGCCAGTGTCGACAACGCGCGGACGACGCTGCTGCAGCTCCTCGCGCGGGCAGGGGTCCCCTCCGACGACGCGCGGGAACTGATCGGCCTGGTGGAGGCGGGCGCCCTGGCCCTCGCCTACGAGGAACTGAGCGGCAGCGGCCGCGAGGCTCCGGGGGACAAGGGCGAGGAGTACGCGACGGGCTGGCTCGACGGCGCCGGGGACACGCTGGAGGAACTCGGCGCCGTCGCCGAGCGGACGCTCCGGCGGGTCGTCGGACCGGACGGGCAACAGGGCCCGGCGGGGGAGCGCCCGCGGGCCGGGCGCATGGAGGTGGAACGGGCACGGGTCGCGCTCACGCCCCTGTACCTGTCGTTCACGGCGGTCTCGGAACTGGATCCGGAGGTGACCGAGGAGGTGCTCGCCGCCGTCCTCGCCACGATGACGGTCCGCCAGCGGGCCGGCTACGCCGGGCGGCTGACGCGGTTCGCCGCGGCCCACCGGCCCCGGCTGGAGCGGATGTTCGCGGCGTTCGGACCGGACAGCGCCATCACGGTGCACGGCCGCTACTCGCTCCTCCACTCCGCCACGAGCCTCGCGGTGCTGGAGCGGCTCGCGACCGTGCCCGGGGAACTGCGTGAGGAGTGGGACGCGGCGGAGCTGCCACCCGCGTGGCTCGACGGGCTGACCACCGCCTGGAACGCCCCGGCATGACCGCGGGCAGGCCGCCGACGGGCGGGCATCGACGCGCACCCTCCGGCCGGCCGGAGGGACGGAGCCGACCGGATTCGAACCGGCGTCCTCGCGGTTGTGGAGACCGCGCGCGACGACCTCTGCGCTACGGCCCCGTCCGTCCGGCATCGTAGGCCTGTTCGTCACCTGCCGTACAGGAAGAAGCGGGCAGGGACGAAGACCTCGTGGCCGGTCGGGAAACGCACACGCACCCCGTCCTGCGTCCACGCGGTGGATTCGATTCCGTCCTGCCCCAGAGAGGTGTCGACGTCCACCCAGTGCCCGTAGGTCTGGACGGATTCCCTGCCGATCACCATCTTGTAGGAGTGCCGCCCGGACAGGGTGTGCATGTGCACGAGCGCCAGCGAGTGCGGTACCCCGTCCTGGTAGACCACGGCCGAGGGGGCGCTGCTGCGGTACGTCACCTCGGTCCGCGGCCACCACAGAACCGTCATGAGCACGGCGGTCAGCACGACACCCGCCACGCCGCCCAGCAGCGCCATGCCGATTCCGGCCCTCCGGCGGCGCCCTGCGGGCGGTTCGGGTCGGTGTGCGGCGAGCGTGGCGATGATGCCCCTCCAGGGTCGGCGTCGTCCCGGACCGGCTGACCGGGGACGGCTCTGCGGGTAGGACGCGGAGCCGGGCCGATCGGTTGTGGCGGGGGCGTTGCGGCGAGGTCGGGGCGGCCGGTGCCGACCGTCGGGTGGTGGTCCTCGCGTCACCGGGTGAAGGCGTCGACGTCGCCCGGTTCCGTCTCCAGCGCCCGGCGGTCGAGCGTCAGCACGGCGACGAAGTACAGGCCGCCCAGGCACAGGAGGCCCGCCACGACCACGACGGGGACGAGCACCTCGCGCGGGGCGACCAGTACGAACAACGCGACGAGCGTCCACACCAGGGCGCAGATCGCGACCGGCAGTTCGAAGCGCCCGAGGTCGAACGCGCCCTTCCTGCGGCCCAGGCGTCCTCGTACCGCCAGGTAGAGCACGATGGTCGAGCCGTAGGTGAGCGCGGGGAGGATGGTCGAAGCCGTGATCAGTTCCAGCAGCGCGGCACCCGGCAGCCCGACCATCAGCGGCCACCTCACCTTCCAGGGCACTCCTGGTGCCGCCGCGCACGAGGGGCGGCCGGACCGGTGCCCCGTCTTCACCCGCTCCGCATGCGTATGCCGTGCGACTCGCGAGACCGCCCCGTGCGGATCTCGACCCGCCCCCTCGGCGCGGTTCGCCGCCACGCAAACCGGTGTGAAGGGTGACATCAGGTGAGGTTCGGGGGGTGTGGCGGTGAGCCGTCCCATAGGACCCAGGTCACATACGAAGCGGTGTCGTAGTACCCGGACGGCCCCCGGGCACCCCCTCGGAGGGGGTAGGCGGGTCCCCTCCTGCGAGGGTGGGTAGTAGGCGGGGTCTTTGCCAGGTGGCCGGGGCGTCGGTAGAACTGGATGAGTCGCCGGGCGGCACGGGTGCTTCACCCGCCGCCCAGGATCCCCTCTCCTTCTGCGTGAGTGGTTCACGCACGTCTTCGGCGTGCCCGCGGCGGTCCCTGTCCCCTTCGGA
>NZ_JBGWAB010000075.1:0-37052 GCF_041862025.1 Streptomyces sp. AB3(2024) | reverse complement strand
GGCCGCCAGCCCGCCGCGTGCAGCCCGCTGACACTGACCACCCACGGGTGCATCGTGTACGCGAGGTCCCCGGCCGGGGACGGGGTCAGGCCGATCCGGTGCAGCCGGGCGCGAGGACCTGCGTGGCCTGGGCGCAGAGCAGGGCCGCGCACCGTTCGGCGGCCGCCGCGGCCGTCGGCCGGTCGTCCGGGTCCTTCGCGAGGGCCTGCTCCAGGACCTCCCGCAGGGCCGCGGGCACGCCGCCGAGGTCGGCCTCGCCGGACAGGATGCGGAAGGCGACCACGTCGGGCGCGCCCGCGCCGAACGGGAGCCGGCCGGTCGCCGCGTGGGCGACGAGGGCCCCCCAGGCGAACACGTCGCCGGCCGGGCCCGCGGTGCCCGTGCGGTAGTGCTCCGGGCTGATCCAGCCCGGCGTACCGGTCATCACACCGGTGCGGGTCACGGACGTGCCGTCGGCGGCGTGCGCGATGCCGAAGTCCAGCACCCTCGGCCCGGCCGGACTGAGGATGACGTTCTGCGGTTTCACGTCCCGGTGGACCACGTCCGCGCGGTGGATCGCGGCGAGGGCCTGTGCCGTGCCGGCCGCGAAGGCGTGCAGCGTGCCGCCCGTGAGCGGCCCGTGCGCGTACAGGTGCTGGGCGAGGGTCGGTCCGGGCACGTACGCGGTCGCCAGCCACGGGGACCCGGTCTCCGTGTCGGCGGCCAGCAGGGGGACCAGGCAGGGCCCCTGGACGCGCGAGGACAGGGCGACCTCGCGGCGGAACCGGGCCCGGAACTCCGGGTCCTGGGCCTGGGCCCGGTGTACGGCCTTGACCGCGACCCGTACGCCCCGGGGGTCCAGGCCGGCGTGGACGGTGCCCATGCCGCCGGTGCCGAGACGGCCGATGATCCGGTAGGGGCCGATCGTCGCCGGATCACCGGGGTGGGCGGGGTCGACCCGCCCACCGGGGCCATGGGTGCTCACGGGTGCTTCCTTCTGTCTGCGCGGACTCGCAGGCGGAGCGTCTCATTTTTGGGAGTTCCGATGGCGCGCTTTGGCATTTTGTCTAGGCTGAGCGCCACTCACATTGCGGGCGGGCAGAGGGAATTGCACGTACCCGACATTGCGCCGTCCCCATCGCGGCGCTTTTCAGGCATGCCCTCTCACGGCTTCGATCCCGCCGTCAGTCACCGAACAGGGAGTCACCATGAGCAACCCCTACCCCGGCCAGACGCCGCCCCCGCCCTACGGCTACCCGGTCCCGCCGCAGCCCCCGAAAAAGAACAACGTCGGCAAGATCATCGGGATCGGCTGCGGCGGGCTGATCGGCCTGTCGCTGCTCCTCGCGGCGTGCGGGGCGATCATCGGAAGCAGTGACGCGGTCAAGAAGGGGGTGAAGGAGGGGGCGAAGGCCGCCTCCTCGATGCCCATCGCCCCCGCCGCCCCCGCGGCCTCGGCCCCGCAGGCATCCGCACCCGCGACGCCCGAGGCGCCGAAGCCCGCGGCGAAGCAGGACGTGGAGCTGACCGCCACCCCGGCCGAGTTCAACGCCAGTGTCCTCGCCCAGGGCGACGACTACACCTCGGTGCAGGTGACCGTCGTCAACAACGGCGACAAGGAGATCAGCGTCAACATCCTCTACTTCGAGGTCACCGCCACGGACGGCACGCGCAAGACGGCCGAACTCGGTGCGGCCGGGGACCAGATCGACACGGTCACGCTCGCCAAGGGAGAGAAGGTCACCGGAGCCGTCACCGTCAAGGGGAAGATCACCGCGAAGACGGTCTACTTCAAGAACGGGCTGCTCGGGAAGAGCTACAGCACCTCGGTGAAGTAGCCGCGGGCCCTGCCCCGGAAGCGGAGGAGAAGGGGGAGGGGTACGGCAGACGAGCCGGCCTGTACGCCGGGTTCTGTCGCCCGGAGACCTCGCGGTCGCCGGGGAGACGGCCATCCATCTAGGACCGGCGTTGCCGCCGGCCTCGTGCGGTCTACCCGCGAACATCGGGCGGGCAGCCCTCAAGCGTTCGCGCAGACCCGTCCGGGGACGGATCCTCTTGACCTTGCTCCAGGTGGGGTTTACCTAGCCGCCTGAGTCACCTCAGGCGCTGGTGGTCTCTTACACCACCGTTTCACCCTTACCGGGGACCGAAGTCCCCGGCGGTCTGTTTTCTGTGGCACTGTCCCGCGGGTCACCCCGGGTGGGCGTTACCCACCACCCTGCCCTGTGGAGCCCGGACGTTCCTCGGCGGGGTCCGGGGACCCCGACGCGGCCGCCCGGCCGACTCGTCTGTCGTGCCGACCATGCTACCCGGCCCTCCACGGCGGCTTGACCTTGACGCAGCGGCAGGGTTTCTACTGGACGCCATGCGGATCGGAGAGATCGCCGCGCTCGTCGGGACCACCACCCGGGCGATCCGGCACTACCACCACGTCGGGCTGCTCCCGGAACCGGAGCGGCGCCCCAACGGATACCGGGCCTACACGGTGCGCGACGCCGTCCTGCTCGCGCGGGTGCGCCGGCTCACCGAGCTCGGGCTCGGCCTGGACGAGGTGCGCGGAGTGCTCGCCGACGACGCGGGGCGCGAGCCGGCCGACGTACTCGCCGCACTCGACGCCGACCTCGCCCGCCAGGAGGCCGAACTCGGCGAGCGCCGCCGCAGGCTCGCGGAGCTGCTCGCGGCCGGGCCGGGGGAGGGGGAACCCGTTTCGCCCGGCCTCGCCGCGCTGCTCGCACGGGCGCCCTCGACCACCTCCCCGTCCGCCGCCAAGGACCGCGAGTACCTCGCCCTGCTCGACGCCACCGGAACGGCCGGCGAGGAGACGTACGAGGCGCTCGCCCCGCTCGTCGGCGACCCGGCCGTCCTCGCCCTCTACGAGCGGCTCGACGAGCTGGCCGCGGCCCCCGTCGACGACCCCCGCATCGGCCCCCTCGCCGACGCGCTCGTCGCGGCGGTCCCCGCCGGGCTGCTGGACACCGTCCCGGCGGACGGGCCGGCCGTGCCCGGCTTCCAGGAGGCGCTGCTCGCCGAGTACGCGCCCGCCCAGGCGGAGGTCGTCCGCCGCGTGATGGCGGCGTTCGTGGAGCGGGGCCGGACGTGAGTGCCCTTCGCGCGGACGCCCGCCGCGCCGCTGTCCCCGAGTCCGTACGCCGCCTGCTGCGGCACGAGCTGCGGGCCGCCGCCTCCCTCGGCCGCTGGGCGGCGCGCCGCACCCACGGGGTGCGCCCCGGGGACCTCGCCGCCGCGTACACGGGACCGCAGACGGCGATGATGTACGGACTGCTCTTCGTGTCGGTGATCGAGACCGTCGGGCTGGCGCTGCTGATCCCCTGGCCCGCCGTCCACCGGGTGGTGCTCGTACTCGACGTGTACGGGGTGCTGCTGGTGCTCGCCCTGCACGCCGCCTGCGTGACCCGGCCGCACGTGGTGCGGCCCGACGGGTCGCTGCGGATCCGCTACGGGGCCCTGTTCGACCTCGCCGTCCCGCCGGACGCGGTGGCCTCGGTGCGGGTGGAGCGGCGCTACCCGGAGGGCCGGCTGGTCACCCTCTCCGAGGACGGGGTGCTCGACCTGATCGTGGGCAGCCAGACCACGGTGACCCTGGAGCTGAACCGGCCGCTGGAGTTCCGCAGGCCGCTCGGCGCCCGCGGGTCTGCCCGCACGATCCGCTTCCACGCGGACGACCCGCGCGCCGTGGTCGGCGCGGTACGGCACCCCGCGCCCCCGTGAGGGTCCCTACGCCGGGGTGAAGAGGACCTTCGAGGTGCCCGGGTCGGCGTGGGTGAGGCGGACCCGGATCCGGTCGCCGAGGGGCAGCGGCGCAGCCGGGGACTCGACGCGGCCCACCACGGCCGGGTCCTCCAGGTGGACGGTGCCCACCCGCGGCTCCTGCTCCTTGATGTCGATCACCGTTGCCTCGAAGGTCTCCCCGATCCGGTCCTTGAGCAGGGCCGCCTCCACCAGGTCCACGGACTCCCGTTCCACGGAGTTCGCCAGCCGGCTGCCCTCCGCCATCTCGTGCGGCAGCGCCTCCAGCGCCCCGACGGTCCATGCCGGAGGTTCGGCCCCGGCCGACGCGGCCACGCACAGCTCGCCGGTGTACCGGTCGACCAGGCGGCGCAGCGGGGCCGTGCAATGCGCGTACGGGGCCGCGACCGCGGAGTGCAGGGCCGGGTCCGGGGTCCGCCCGCCGGTGAACACCGTGTACCCGGCGCCGCGCAGCAGGGCCGTGCACTCCTGGAGGAAGGCGGCGTGCGCGGGCAGGTGCGGGTCGAGGGAGCGCACGAGCGCCGCGTACGGGACGTGGTGCGGCCAGTCGATGCGCAGGGCCTTCGCGGCCCGCCGCAGCCGGCCGACCGCGCCGTCGGGGGCGGCGGGGAGGGTGCGCAGGATGCCGGTGCCGGTGGCGAGCATCAGGTCGGCCGCGGCCATGCCGGTCATCAGGGAGATCTGCGCGTTCCAGCCGTCGGCGGGCAGCGGGGCGCGGTAGGTCAGGGAGTACGAGCCGTCGGGTCCTTCGACGACCTCCTGCTCCGGGACGTTCAGGGAGATCCCGCCGCGCTCCGTCTCCAGGGCCTCCCGCAGTGTTCCGACGATCTTCAGCAGGGCCAGGGCGGGCTCCGCGGTGCCGGAGTCGATGGCCTTCTGGACGCCGTCGTAGTCGAGCCGGGCCCGGCTGCGGACCAGGGCCCGGCGCACCTCGGTGGTCTCGACGCGGCCGTCGGCGTCCAGGTCGAGGCGCCAGAGCAGGGCCGGGCGGGTCCGGCCGGGCAGCAGGCTGGCCGCGTCCTCCGAGAGGACGGCCGGGTGCAGCGGGATCCGCTCGTCGGGGAAGTAGAGGGTGTTGACCCGGCGGTGGGCCTCGGCGTCGAGGACGCCGCCCGGGGTGACGAAGGCGGCGACGTCGGCGATGGCGTAGTGCACGCGGTAGCCGCCGCCGGCCGGCCGCAGTGCCAGGTGCATGGCCTGGTCGAGGTCGACCGAGCCCGGGGGGTCGATGGTGAACAGCGCCAGGTCGGTGGCGTCCTCGGCCGGCAGCCGCGGGGCGGCGGCGGCCCGTTCGGCCTCGGCGAGCACCTCGGCAGGGAAGGCGGCGGGCACGCCCAGCCCTGTGCGCAGGTCGCGCAGTGCGGCCCGCAGGGCAGCCCCCTCTGCGCCGGTCATGTGCAGGTGACGGCGTGGCATGGGTCGAGCGTAGGGCCGACGGGCCGGGGCGGCGCGGCGAGCGGTCTACCCTGGCTCGGGGGCCGCACCCCCTGCGCCGCGTCTTGTCGAAGGAGAACCACCGTGCTCGTGCTGCTGCCGCCCTCCGAGGGAAAGGCCGCCGGCGGCTCCGGCGCACCGCTGGAGCCCGGCTCCCTGTCGCTGCCGGGGCTCGCGGGGGCACGGGCGGCCGTCCTGGAGGAACTCGTCGAGCTGTGCTCCGGGGACGAGCCGAAGGCGCGCGAGGTCCTGGGGCTGAGCGAGGGGCTGCGCGCAGAGGTCGCGAAGAACGCCGGGCTGCTCGACGCGCCGGCCCGGCCGGCCGGGGAGGTCTACACCGGGGTGCTCTACGACGCGCTGGGCCTGGCCGGTCTGCCCGCCCCGGCGCGGGAGCTCGCGGAGCGGTCGCTGCTGGTGTTCTCCGGGCTGTGGGGCGCCGTGCGGGTGACCGACCGGATCCCGTCCTACCGCTGCTCGATGGGGGTCAAGCTGCCCGCGCTGGGCGCGCTGGGGGCGTACTGGCGCACCCCGATGGCCTCGGTGATGCCGGAGGCGGCGGGCGACGGGCTGGTGCTGGACCTGCGGTCCGCGGCGTACGGGGCGGCGTGGAAGCCGAAGGGGGAGACGGCGGGGCGGACGGCCACGGTACGGGTGCTGCACGCGCAGGTCGTGGACGGGGTGGAGAAGCGGTCGGTGGTGAGCCACTTCAACAAGGCCACCAAGGGGCGGCTGGTACGGGACCTGCTGCTGGCCGGGTCCGTCCCCGGGTCCCCGGCGGAACTCGTCACCGCCCTGCGGGACCTGGGATACACGGTCGAGGCGCAGGCCCCGGCGAAGCCGCTGAAGCCGTGGTCCCTCGACGTGGTCGTGAGCCGGATCCACTGAGGCCGGGGGCAGGTCGCGGGCTCGGCCGGGTCCGCCGGGTGCGGCGTCCCGGGGGGATCCCGTCGCGGCCGTGGACCCGCCGGCCGGAGCCCGGCCCCGTCGGCGGGCCGGGCGTGCGGCCGGGGGCGGCCCCGGGGTCAGCGCCCCAGGGGCCAGGCGACGGTGGCGGGGGTCTGGTCGGCGGTGCCCGCGTACTGGGCGCAGGCGTCCGTGAGGGTTTCCAGCAGGGTCAGCGGGTCCGGGAGCGGGTGCCCCATGTCGCGCAGCCAGCCCACCGAGAAGTCCCCGGGGAGGGTGGCCGGGGGGAGGAGGACGTAGCTGCCGCGGCAGTGCCAGCGCAGGCCGGGGTGTTCGTCCATGGTCTCGGGGTGGCAGTCCAGTTCGCAGGGCCACCATTCGTCCTCGTCCTCCGGCGTCCCGCGGGTCGCCGTGAAGAAGAGCATCCGGGCCTGGTCCCCCGTGCCGCCCGATTCGGCGACCGGTCCGACCTCGATGCCGGCGGCCAGCAGGCGTTCCAGGGCGCTGCGTCCGGCTTCCAGCGGGACGTCGAGGACGTCGTGGACCATGCCGGTGGCGGTGATGAAGTTGGCCTGGGGCTGGTTGCGGGCCCAGCGTTCGATCTGTGCGCGGTCGGTGGTCGACTGGGTCTGCCAGGCGAAGGAGACCGGGTGCCGCGCGGGGGTGGGGCACCCGATGCGGTCGCAGGAACATCGGTAGCCGGCGGGGTGTGCGGCGGGGGCGAGCGGCAGTCCGGCGGCGGCGACGGCCAGCAGGAGGGCCTCGCGGGCACCCGCGGGGTCTTCGGTCGGGGCGGGTTTGCGGCGCCGGCGCAGCCACTGGGACATCCTGCTCTGCTCGCCGCGTTTGACGCGGCCGGACTCGGACCCCATCTATCCCCTCACCTCAACGTTGTCCCGGAAGACCGTCCCATCGTCCCACCATCCTGAGTCCCGGGTGACCGCACCCCCCGATCGGGGCCCTCCCATAACCATAGAATTCGGCCATATGTTCTCGGCCGCCGGGTCAGGGCCCGGCGGTGGCCGGGCGGGTGGTGACGTATCCCACCCCGCGCAGCACCGCGTCCACCAGCGCGTCCGTGTGCGCGTGCGTGAGCGGTGCGGTCCTCAGCAGCCACCGGTACGTCAGCGGTCCCACCAGCATCTCCACCAACAGGCGCAGGTCGGTGTCCGCAGGGAGCAGTCCGCCGTCCACGGCCGTGCGCAACCGGGCTTCGTACAGTGCGAGCTGGGGTTCGAGGAGCTGGCCGGTGAAGCGGACCCCCAGCTCGGGGTCGGTCGCACCGGCGGCGGTGAGGGCGCGGGTGGGTGCCTCGTACCGCTCGTCGAGGAACTGGTCCACCGTGGCCCGCAGGACCGTCTTGAGGTCGGCCGCCAGGTCTCCGGTGTCGGGGAAGCCCGTCCACCCGCCCTCCTCCACGGCCTCCCCGGACAGTGCCAGCGAGGCGTCCAGCAGGACGGCGGCCTTCGAGGGCCACCAGCGGTAGATGGTCTGCTTGCCGACGCCCGCCCGGGCGGCGATGGCCTCGATGGTCAGCTTGTTGTAGCCGACCTCGCCCACCAGCGCGAGTGAGGCGTCGAGGATGGCGCGCCGCGAGCGCTCGCTGCGGCGGGAGGCGTCGGGGGACTTGCTCATGGCCCCCAACGTATCAATGCGAGACGTCTCGTCTTTCATCCATTCCGTAAACCACCCAATCAGTTCACTGCGCGGCCCCCCTTGAGGAGAGACGATTCTTTCCACAGACACACGCACGTGAGTCCGCAGTCGTGAGGAGCCTTCTTTGCGCAGAGACGCCACACCCCGGCGCTACCTGATGTGCCCACCCGCACACTTCAAGGTCACGTACTCCATCAACCCGTGGATGGATCCCACGAAACCGGTGGACCTGCCCCTCGCACACGCCCAGTGGGAAGACCTGAGGGACCGCTACCGCTCCCTCGGCCACACCGTCGAGACCCTCGAACCGCAGCCCGGCCTGCCCGACATGGTCTACGCCGCGAACGGCGCCCTCGTCGTCGACGGCAGGGTGCTCGGCGCCCGGTTCGCCTACCCCGAGCGCGCCGCCGAGGCGGAGATCCACCTCGACTGGTTCCGGGCGAACGGCTTCACCGACGTCCACGAGCCCTCCCACGTCAACGAGGGCGAGGGCGACTTCGCCGTCACCGCCACGTACATCCTGGCGGGCCGCGGCTTCCGCAGCAGTCCGCTCTCGCACGACGAGGCGCAGGAGTTCTTCGGCCGCCCCGTCATCGGACTCGACCTGGTGGACCCGCGCTACTACCACCTGGACACGGCACTCTGCGTCCTCGACGGCGACGAGATCATGTACCACCCGCCGGCGTTCTCGCCGGGCAGCCGGGCCGTACTGCGGCGGCTCTTCCCGGACGCCCTGATCGTGGACTCCGAGGACGCGGCGGCCTTCGGCCTGAACTCGGTCTCCGACGGGCGCCACGTGCTGCTCCCGCAGGCCGCGGCCGGGCTGCTCGCACCGCTGCGCGAGCGCGGCTTCGAGCCGGTGCCGATGGACCTGGGCGAGTTGCTCAAGGGCGGCGGCAGCGTGAAGTGCTGCACCCAGGAGCTGCGGCCCCGGGAGCAGTGACCCCGGCGGCCCCGGCTCCGGCAGCCGGGGCCCGTCGGACTACGGGGCCTCGGTGGGCGGCGGCCACTCCTGACCCCAGTCGGCGTCGCGCGCCGCCTTGTAGAGGTCGCCGTGGCGCTTGGTGACGGTGGCCCGGGTCAGGCCGGCCGCCTCGCCGCTCTGCGGACCGCACAGCTCCAGCAGGACGAGCCCCTTCCTGATCTGCGGCCTCCGCGTGATCCGGAAGGGGACCGGCGTCACCGGGAAGCGCGTCGCCGCGACGTAGCTGAACTTCTCGTCCTCGTACGGGAGGGAGCCGCCCTTGATCTTCCGGTGCAGGGAGGAGCGGCTGACCCGTGCCGAGAAGTGGCACCAGTCCTGGCCCACCTCGATGGGGCAGGCCCCGTCGTGCGGGCAGGGCGCGGCGACCTTCAGCCCGGCCTCGATCAGCTGCTCGCGGGCCTCGCGGATGCGCAGGTAGCCCTCGGGGGTGCCCGGCTCGACCAGCACCACGGCCCGCCCCGCGCGGGCCGCCTCGGCGACGACCGCCCGGCGGGCCTGCGGGGTGAGTTCGCCGAGCACGTACGACACCGTCACAAGGTCCGCGTCGGGCAGGGCGATGCCGCTGCCGATGACGGCCCGGCGCCACTCGGCACCGCGCAGCGCCTCGGAGGAGGAGCGGCCGGCCAGTTCCCGGCCGAGGGCGAGCGCGGGCTCCGCCCAGTCCAGCACCGAGGTGGTGCGGGGGCCGTCCCAGGTGGCGTCCACCGCCCAGGTCGCGGCGCCGGTACCGCCGCCGACGTCCACGTGCGAGCCCGGGACCCACTCGGGCGCGGCCTCCGCCAGCCCGTCCAGGGCGGCCCGTACGGCCTCGAAGGTGGCCGGCATCCGGTAGGCCGCGTACGCCGCCACGTCGGAGCGGTCGCGCAGGACGGGGGCGTCGGTGGGGGTGGTGCCCCGGTAGTTGGCGATCAGCCGCTCGACGGCGGCCGCGGCCTGCTTCGGCGGGAGCCCGTCGAGCAGCCCGGCGAGGGCGCTGCGGAGGGTCTCGGCGGTGGTGGGGGCGGAGGCGTTCACCAGCGAAGTTTACGGCGCCACCCCCGGGTCCGGTCACGCGGCCAGCGGCTCCCGCGGCTGCCAGGGGCGGCACATGCCGAGGAAGCAGCCCACCGAGAGCAGCGAGCAGCTCAGCTGGACCAGCGCCATCGGCACCGCCGTGTGCTCGCCCGCGATCCCGACCAGCGGGGAGGCGACCGCACCGACGAGGAAGGAGGAGGTGCCCAGCAGGGCGGACGCCGAGCCGGCGGCGTGCGGGGTGCGCATCAGCGCCTGCGCGTTGGTGTTCGGCAGCACCAGGCCCATCGCCGACATCAGCACGAACAGGGCGGCGGCGACGGGCACCAGCCCGACCTCCCCGAACACTCCGGTGGACATCAGCAGCAGCGCCACCGAGGCCACCGTGATGGTCGCGATCCCGGCGCCCAGGGCCTTGTCCAGGCTGACCCGGCCGACCAGCAGCTTGCCGTTGATCTGGCCGACGACGATCAGCCCGACGGAGTTGAGGCCGAACAGCAGGCTGAAGGCCTGCGGGGAGGCCCCGTAGATCTCCTGGACCACGAAGGGCGAGGCGGATATGTAGGAGAAGAGCACGGCGAAGGCGAAGCCGCCCGCCAGGGTGTACCCGGCGAAGACCCGGTCGCCGAGCAGCCCGCGCATGGTCCGCAGCGCGGAACCCACGCCGCCGGTCTGGCGCCGCTCGGGCGGGAGCGTCTCCTCCAGACTGCGCCAGACCACCACGGTGAGGGCCAGACCGACGACCGTGAGCACGACGAAGACCCCGCGCCAGTCGGCGAAGCGCAGCACCTGGCCGCCGATGAGCGGTGCGATGATCGGGGCGGCCCCGGATATGAGCATCAGGGTGGAGAAGAAGCGGGCCATCTCGACCCCGTCGTACAGGTCGCGCACGACGGCGCGGGCGATGACGACTCCGGCGGCGCCGGCCAGGCCCTGGACCAGGCGGAAGCCGATCAGCAGCTCGGCGGTCGTGGCGAGGGCGCAGACAGCGGTGGCGAGGACGTAGAGGACCATGCCCGCGAGCAGGGGCCGGCGGCGGCCCCACTTGTCGCTCATCGGGCCGATGACCAGCTGGCCCAGCGCCATGCCGGCGAGGCAGGCGGTGAGGGTGAGCTGGACGGTCGCGGCCGGGCTGCGCAGCGCGTCGGTGACCTCCGGAAGCGCCGGCAGGTACATGTCCATGGACAGCGGGGGGAGCGCGGTGAGCCCGCCCAGGATGAAGGTGACCAGCAGACCGGTGCGGCGCGCGGCCGTCAGGGGTTCGGCCGCGGCGGGCGGGGATCCGGGGGTGGCGCCCTGCGTGGGGGCCGCCGACGGGCCTCTCTCCGACATGCCGAACTCCAGTCTTCTCATCCGATGTACACACCCCTGACCGCCCCATGCTCTCAGCTGTCGGAACGTCCCGAGCCGGACGTGCGGTGTGACGTACCCTGCGGCCCCATGAACGCACCGCTGAAGAAGATCGCCGTCGTGACGGGTGCCGGCTCCGGGATCGGCCGCTGCGTCGCCCTCGCCCTGGCCGGGGCGGGCTGGTCGGTGGCCGTGGCCGGGCGCCGGACCGGGCCCCTGGAGGACACGGCCGCCGCCGCCGGGCCGGGCGCGGACGTGCTGCCCGTACGGGCGGACGTGAGCGACCCGGCCGACGTGGCCGCGCTCTTCGCCGCCGTCCGCGACCACTACGGGCGCCTCGACCTGCTCTTCAACAACGCCGGCACCTTCGGCCCGGCCGGGGTCGCGCTGGAGGACATCTCCTACGAGGCCTGGCGCCAGGTCGTCGACGTCAACCTCACCGGCTCCTTCCTCTGCGCCCAGGCCGCCTTCCGGGCGATGAAGGAGCAGGACCCGCAGGGCGGCCGGATCATCAACAACGGCTCCATCTCCGCCCACGTGCCCCGCCCGAACTCCGTCGCCTACACCGCGACCAAGCACGCCATGACGGGCCTGACCAAGTCCCTGTCCCTGGACGGGCGCCCGTACCGGATCGCGTGCGGCCAGATCGACATCGGCAACGCGGCCACCGAGATGACCGAGCGCATGCAGACCGGCATCCTCCAGGCGAACGGGCAACTGGCCGTGGAACCGGTGATGGACGCCGCCGACGTGGCCCGCACGGTCCTGCACATGGCGGAGCTGCCGCTGGAGGCCAACGTCCAGTTCGCGACGGTGATGGCGACGGCGATGCCGTACATCGGCCGCGGCTGACGGCCCGGAACGGTGGCGGGGCCACGGCCGACCGTGGCCATGACCCCGCCGTATCGCTCCGGTCCTCCCGCGATCAGACGGGGTCGACCTGCCAGATGAAGCAGTCGGCCACCTTCAGCGGCTCCTTGCCGAGCAACGAGGTCAGGGTGCCGCGCAGTTCGGGGGTGCGCTCCTGCGCCACGGGCAGGACGATCAGGCCGGCCTTCCAGTGGGCGAGGTCCCCGCGGGCCTCCTCGCGCATCCGCGGGGTGACCTCCGGCGGCGGGACGGTACCCCAGCGCATGTCGCGCAGCAGGTCGGACAGCATCCGGGGCTTGGCACCGTAGATCCCGACGCGGTCGGGGCCGTCGGGCCCGTTGAAGTAGCCGCCGGCCAGCTTGAACCCGAAGCCGGTGCCGCTCTGCCAGCGCAGGGAGGCCGCGTAGCGGGGGTCGGGCAGCGGCACCGGGACCAGGGACCGGCCGTCCTTGAGGTAGTCCTCGTACAGGCCCCGGGAGATGAAGGCCGGTACGGGGTCGCGCTCCTCGACGACCAGCGGCAGAGGCAGGATCGGCACCAGCGCGGCGGCCACGGCCAGGTACCCGACGACGCGGTGCTCGCGGGCGCGGAAGCCCACGATCCGGTCGAGGGCGAGGGCCAGCAGGATGCCGAAGACGGGCGCGCACACCATGGCGACCCGGCTCTCGATGACCGATTCGAGCAGCGGCAGGTGCCGCAGGACCCGCCAGGGCGCGGGAAGCGCGATGCCGAACTTGTCGATCTCCACCCGGGGGCCCAGGGAGAGCACGGCGGTGGCCAGGGCGGTGATGCCGAGGGCGCGCGCGACGGGCAGCCGCCACAGCCAGAGGGTGATCCCGGTGGCCAGGGCGAGCAGGGGCCAGCCGTAGAAGGCGTTCTGCTCGGTGGTGTTCAGCGAGAGCCTGCCCGCGGTCTCGGCGTTGCCGAACAGCGAGCGGGCCGAGTACTCGGTCAGGGCGCGCAGCGGGTTGCCGGCCCCGCCCTCGCCGTGGAGCACCGAGTGGTAGCTCTGCGGGCCGAAGAACTGCCAGTACAGGGGGAAGGCGACGAGCGGTACGGAGACGGCCGCCGCGATCGCCAGGCCCTTGGCCAGCGGCCGCAGCGCCGCGCGGGCGGTCTCGCGGTCGAAGTACGCGTGGACGAGGGCGAAGATCAGCATGCCCATCGCGGCCAGCAGGAACGGCTCCTCGCCGAGGAAGACCTGGTAGGCGGAGAACAGCCCGAGCAGCACGCCGTCGCGGACGACGTTCTTGCCCTCGCACAGCCGCAGCGCCCGGTCGATGATGACCGGGATCATGAAGAGCACGACGAAGTTCGGGTGGGCGTTGGCGTGCGAGACCATCGGCGGCGCGAAGGCGGCCAGGGCCCCGCCGACGGCGGCCGCCCAGCGGCTCTCCGTGAGCCGGCGGTGGATCAGCCAGTACCAGGACCAGGCGGTCACGGCGATGCCGAGGGTGAACACCAGGGCCAGCGTGACGGTCGGGCCGAAGAGCAGGGTGACCGGGGTGAACGGGACCGAAAGTCCGAGCATCACCGTGTTCCCCATCAGATTCACGCCGTCCGGCATGTTCTGGAAGTCGGTGAACAGGGGGTTCCGCAGGTGCGCGACATTGTCGGCGGTGACCCCGAAGAACCATTCCCACTGGTTCTGGTCCTGCAGGGAATGGGCGAGGATCGAGCCGTCCAGATCCCCCCACCACCCCTTGTAGAGGTAGAGCGAGGCCAGCAGGTACAGCGCGGCCACGACGATGCCGCCGGCATTCAGGCGCATCAGTTCGCCGAGCGTGCGCAGGTAGTCCAGGAGCTGGACCTTGGATCCGTCCTGGTGCGCCCAGCGGACCGGAACCTCGGCGACCGGCCACCCCTTGCGGCGGAAGTACTGGAGGATCTCCACGTCGATGGCCCAGCCGTCGAGCCTGGCGGCCCCGAAGGCCGCACGGGCCTGGTCCCCGTCGAACAGCTTGAAACCGCACTGGGTGTCGCGGATCCCGCGGACGGCGACCAGCCGGATGACCCGGTTGCCGACCCAGCCGAGCACTTCGCGCAGCGCGCTCTGCTGGCGTTCCACGGCGGAGTCGCGGTGGGCGCGCGAGCCGATGGCGGCGTCGAGCTTCGGGTCGTCCGCCAGGGCCTTCTCCAGCCGGGCGAGCTCCTCCATGGGGGTCGCCAGGTCCGCGTCCATGATCAGCACGCGCCGTCCCAGCGAGGCCGCGACGCCGAGCCGCAGCGCGCTGCCCTTGCCCCGGTTCTGCTCGGACTGCACGAGCCGGATCCGGTGCTCGTCCACACCGGCCTTCAGGGCGACGGTGGCGGTCCGGTCGGGGGAGCCGTCGTCGACGACGATGACCTCCCAGTCCTCCGTACCGGTGCCGACGTGGGAGTCCAGGTAGGCCCGGACGACGTCCAGGGTGGGCCCCAGGCGGTCTTCCTCCCGGTAGGCGGGAATGACCACGGACAGGCCGACGGACCCCGGTCCCTGGTCGACGGGTTCGCCCGTGGCGGTGGCACCGCGGGACCTGAGTATGCCGTTCTGCACGTACAAGCCATTCGTCGAGTTGTCCGGTCCGGCCATGAGACGCACCGCGAACGAACGAACGGCCGGCCCGGCCTCGTCACCGCTGCGGACGCGTCCGCGGGGGAGAGGCGGCGGGGAATGACTCCGGAGACCCGGTCCGAGAACACCTCGCGCGACGGCAGTTACGGACCGGCCAATCGAATTCGGCCATGTTCTTCGCGGGGATAACGGTTCTACCCCGTGTGACCACGCATCGTTACCCCCCTAGGCACGGCTCCAACTGCCCCTTTTTGTGGCCGAAAGGACAGAGGGCCCGGACCAATATAGATCAGCCTTGAACGAGTGGCCCACTGATGGGCCCCGAACGGCGGGCCGTTGCCGGGTTCCCGGTGGTCCGGCGCCGGTTCCCGACAACGGCGTCGGCGGATAAAGGCCGGGCAAAGCGGGAGGCGGGCGGTGTCGTGGGAAATGTGTAGGGCCGCATTCCGGTTGGACCCGTCATGACGACTGAAGACACGGGTGCACATCGCTACGGGCCGCCGGTTTCCGGCCTGCGGCTGGTCGCGTACCCGGAGGCGGAGCTGCCCGGGGAGCCGGCCCGGCAGGTGGCCGGGATCGAGGGGCGGGTCTGGCCCGGGAGCCGGTTCGGGCACGACCCCTTGCTGAGGCCGCGGGTGCTGCTGCTGCTCGACGGGGACGGCGTGGTCGGGGCTTCTCTGACCCTGCTGTACAAGGAGGTCCCGTGTGGCGGGCGGGTCCGGCGGGCCGCCGGGCTGAGCGGTGTGGTGACCCGGCCCGAGTGGTGCGGGCGGGGGCTCGGGGGCCGGCTGGTGGCCGGGGCGAGGGCGGAGCTGGCCGCCGATCCGGCGGTGGACGTGGCCCTGTTCAGCTGCGACCGGCCGCTGGTGCCGTTCTACGAGCGGGCCGGCTTCGAGCGGCTGCCCGGCAGCGTGCTCGTCGGCGGCACCCCGGACGAGCCGCTGGCCACCGACGGGCCGGGCTTCGACAAGGAGGTGATGGCCGCCTTCTTCGCCCCCGGGGCGGAGGGGGAAGCGGACCGGGCCGCCTTGAGCGGGACCAGGATCCCGCTCCATCCGGGCACCGTCGACCGGCTCTGGTAGGGGGAAACGCGAGACGCCCGGCCGGTGGCCGGGCGTCGGGCGGGACGGCGGACGGGCGTCGGCCGCGGGCGGCGTCAGCCGCGGGCGGGGGTCGGTTCCTTCGGGGCCGGGGCCGCTTTGGCGCGGGCCGGGAGGAGGAACAGGCCCAGGACGACGGCCAGGTACAGGGACCACACCACCAGCTGGTAGACCGTCGGGTCCGGCTGGAAGTTGAAGACGCCCTTGAGCAGGACCCCGTACCAGCTGTCCGGCGGGATCGCCGAGCTGATGTCGAAGGCCTTGTCGTGCAGGCCGTTCAGGAAGCCGGCCTCCTGGAGGTCGTGGACGCCGTACGCGAGCACGCCCGCGGCCACGATCACCAGCATGCCGCCGGTCCACTTGAAGAACTTCGCCAGGTTGATCTTCAGCGCGCCCCGGTAGAACAGCCAGCCCAGGAAGATCGCCGTCGCGATGCCCAGCAGCACCCCGATCAGCGGGGCCGAGGAGCCCTCGCCGCTCGCGCGGACCGAGGCCCACACGAACAGCGCCGTCTCCAGGCCCTCGCGGCCCACCGCCAGGAAGGCGGTGGCCACCAGCGCGCCGGTGCCCATCGCCAGGGCGGCGTCCAGCTTGCCCTCCAGCTCGCCCTTCAGGTGCCGGGCGGTCTTCTTCATCCAGAAGACCATCCACGTCACCAGGCCCACCGAGATGATCGAGAGGCTGCCGCCCAGGAGCTCCTGGGCCTCGAAGGTGAGTTCCTGGGTGCCGAAGGTCAGCAGCGCGCCGAACGCCAGCGAGATCGTGCAGGCGATCCCGATGCCGAGCCACACCGGACGCAGCGCGGCCCGGTTCTCCGTCTTCACCAGGTAGGCGACCAGGATGCAGACGACCAGGCTGGCCTCAAGGCCTTCGCGCAGGCCGATCAGATAGTTGCCGAACACGGCGTTTCCTCTCCGGCGGGGACTACGCGAACAGCGTCCGGCCCCACCAGTCGTCCTTGTCGCGGACGCCCGGCGGGACGGCGAAGACGGCCGAACCCACGTGCTGGATGTATTCGTTGAGCGCGTCGTTCTTCGCCAGCTGCCGCTGGACCGGGATGAAGCCCTTGCGGACGTCGCGCTGGTAGGCGAGGAAGAACAGGCCCGCGTCGAGGCGGCCCAGTCCGTCCGTGCCGTCGGTGAAGGAGTAGCCGCGGCGCAGGATCGTCGCCCCGTCGTTGGAGTCCGGGTGCGCCAGGCGCACGTGGGCCCCGGGCTTCATCGCCTTCAGGAACGGCTCGTCGCGTTCCTTGGACTTGCCGGCCGGCGCGCCCTCGCCCTTGTCGCGGCCGAAGACGTCCTCCTGCTCCCGCAGGGAGGTCCGGTCCCAGGTCTCGATGTGCATCCGGATGCGGCGGGCGACCAGGTACGAGCCGCCGGTCAGCCAGGCGCTGCCGTCGTTCGCGCCGACCCACACGTGCTTGTCGAGGGCGGCGGTGTCGGTGCCCGAGACGTTACGGGTGCCGTCCTTGAAGCCCATCATGTTGCGCGGGGTCTGCGCGTCCGGGGTGGTCGAGGAGGTCTTGCCGAAGCCGAGCTGCGACCAGCGGACGGCGACCTTGCCGAAGCCGATGCGGGCGAGCTGGCGGATGGCGTGCACGGCGACCTGCGGGTCGTCGGCGCAGGCCTGGACGCACAGGTCGCCGCCGGAACGGGCCTGGTCCAGGTTGTCGCCGGGGAAGGCCTCCAGGTCCACCAGGGCCTCGGGGCGCTTGCCCTCCAGGCCGAAGCGGTCCTTGGCGAACAGGCCCGGACCGAAGCCGATGGTCAGGGTGAGGCGGGAGGGCTTGAGGCCGAGGGCCTCGCCGGTGTCGGTCGGCGGGGCCTCGGGCAGGCCCTCGTACGCGTCGCCGACCGGCAGGCCGGCCGTCATCAGGCGGGCCGCGGCGGTCCACTCCTTGAGGAGCTGGACCAGCTCGTCGCGGTTCTTGGTCTTCACGTCGAACGCCGCGAAGTGCAGCCGGTCCTGGACCGCGCTGGCGATACCGGACTGGTGCTCGCCGTGGAACGGCACCGCCGCCCCGGCGGAGGCCGCCGGGGCCATGTCCGAGCCGCCGCCCAGCGCGGCGACCGTGCCGCCGGCCGCGGCGGCGCCGATCGCGAGACCGGCTCCGCCCCAGCCCAGCACCGAGCGCCGCGAGGGGGCGCCCGCGCCGGCCGCGGTGGCCGCGGTGGCCGTGGTGGTCTCTTCCGACACCTGGTCAGTCATGCTGCTTCTCCCGCCTCTGCCTGGATCCGGTACTACTTGGCGACCGCTGCGGCGAGCTTGGAGAGCGGCTCGGCGAGGGAGTTGACCCCGTCCGAGAGCTCCTTGCGCTCCGCGTCACCGACCTTGTCGTAGGAGGTGAACTCGTAGGCGTTCTTGTCGGCGCGGTACTTGTCCAGCAGGGTGTTCAGGGCGGCGAACTGGGCGTCGAGCTGCTTGACGAGCTCGGCGTCGTTCTTCTGTGCGGTCGGCTTGAGCAGCTCGTACGCCTTCTCCGCGCCCTCGACGTTGCCCTTGAAGTCGATCAGGTCGGTGTGGGAGTAGCGCTCCTCCTCACCCGTCACCTTGCCCGTGGCGACCTCGTCCAGGAGTTCCTTGGCGCCGTTGGCCATCGAGGTCGGGGTGATCTCCGCCGTGCCGATCTTCTTGTGCCATTCGGTCACGTCGGTCATCAGGGTGTCGGCGAGCTTCTTCTCGTCGTCGCCGATCTTGTTGTCGGCCCACAGGGCCTTCTCCAGGCGGTGCCAGCCGGTCCACGTCTGACCGGCCTCCAGGCCGTCCTCGCGGACGTCGACCTTCGGGTCGATGTCACCGAAGGACTCGGCGACCGGCTCGGTGCGCTCCCAGCCCAGGCGCGAGGGCGCGTACGCCTTCTTCGCGGCCTCGACGTCGCCCGCCTTGACCGCGTCCACGAAGGTCTTGGTCGTGGGGAGGGAGGCCTCGGCCTGCTCGACGACGTACTTGCGGTACGAGGCGACGGCCGCGTCCAGCTCGGGGCTGCGCTTGTCGCCGCCGCTCTTGCCGGTGGCCTTGACCTTGGTCCGGATGCCGTCGCCCTTCATGCCGGGCTTGCAGGCGAATTCGTAGTCGCCCGCCTTGATCTCGGCGGTGATGGTGGCCTTGGTGCCGGGGCCGATGTTCTCGCGCTCGGCGACGATGCGGTCGTCCGGGAAGAGGACGTAGAGCTCGGTGACCTTGGAGCCCTTGTTCTCGACCTCGATGGAGACCTTGCCGGCCGGGAACTCGGTCTTGGAGACCTCGCAGGCACTGTCCGTCGCGTTGACCTTGATGGCGCCGGACCCGCTGTCGTCGCTCTTGTCCGCGCAGCCGGTGACGGCGGTGAGTGCGACGACGACGGCGGCCGCGGAGAGGACGGTGAGGCGGGCGGGACGCATGGGGGCTCCTGGCGAGGGTGGACGCTGGTTGAGCCTCGACGAGGCTCGGTGAGGCGGACCTAACTTAACCGAGGCTTACCTGACCGATACCCACTCGTCCAGTGATTCAGCTCTCACCTTCCGGCCCCGGACACGGGCCCGTCACGGCCCCTCCATGACTGTCTCAAGCGAAGGTCAAGCGCGGGTCAAGTCTCCGTCGGCGTTCCGAGGCCCGGAAGGGTTACCGGCCGGTTCTCCCTTGGCCTCCTCGCGTACGGGGACCACCAGCGGGGTCCCGGTGCGGGGGTGCGGGAAGACCTCCACAGGCTGCCGGTAGACCCGGCTCAGCAGTCCGTCCTCGAAGACCTCCGAGGGGGGTCCGGCTGCCGCGATCCGGCCGTCGTGCAGCACGGCGGCCCGGTCCGCGTACGCCGCCGCCAGCCCGAGATCGTGCAGGACGACGACCACCGCGTCCCCGGCCGCGGCCCGCTCCCGGCAGACCCGCAGCACCAGCTCCTGGTGGCGCAGGTCCAGGGCGGCCGTGGGTTCGTCGAGCAGCATCAGCGGAGCCCGCTGGGCCAGTACGCGGGCCAGCGCGACCCGGGCCCGTTCGCCGCCGGAGAGCGCGGAGAAGGGGCGTGCGGCGAAAGCGGTCACCTCGGCGGCGGTCATCGCTTCGGCCACCGCCTCCTCGTCGGCGCCGGCCAGGGCGGTGCCCGCCCAGGGGGCGCGGCCCATCCGGACCACGTCCGCGACCGGGAACGGGAAGGACAGCGCGGCCGACTGGGGCAGCACCGAGCGGCGCAGGGCCAGTTCGGGCGCCGTCCACTCGGACACCGGGCGCCCGTCGACGCGTACGGTCCCCGAGTCCGCGGGCAGATCGGCGGCCAGCGCCCCCAGCAGGGTGGACTTCCCCGCGCCGTTGGGGCCGACCAGGGCCAGCACCTCGCCCGCGTGCGCGCTCAGTTCGATCCCGGTGAGCACCTCGCGCTCCCCGAGCCGCACGTGCAGGTCCTCGGCCCGGACCAGGACCTCGCCGGGGGCGGGCCGGGCGGGCGCGGTGCGCGGGCGGCGGCCGAAGAGGGCGGCCCGGCCGCGGCGGAGGGCGCTCATGCCCAGCCTCCCTGCCTGCGCCGGGTGCGGCGCAGCAGCCAGAAGAAGAAGGGGCTGCCGATCAGGGCGGTCAGTACGCCCAGGGGCAGTTCGGCGGGTGCGGCGACCGTACGGGCGGCCAGGTCGCCGCCGGCCAGGACCACGGCTCCGGCGAGCGCGCTGCCGGGTACCAGGAAGCGGTGTCCGGGGCCGTTCGCCATCCGCAGCAGGTGCGGGACGAGCAGGCCCACGAAGGTGATGACTCCGGCCACGGCGACGGCGGCGGCCGTCAGCAGGGCGACGACCAGGATCAGGGCCAGGCGCAGCCGCTCCACGTCGATCCCGAGGTGGCGGGCCGGGCGTTCGCCGAGTGCGAGGAGGTCGAGGCGGCGGGCGTAGAAGGGGGCGGCGAGCAGTCCGGCGAGCGCGCAGGGCAGGACGGCGAGGACCTTGGGCCAGGTGGCCTGGGCGAGGGAGCCGAGCTGCCAGAAGGTGATCTGGTTGACCTGCCCGCTGTCGGCGAAGAAGACGAACAGGCCGATCAGGGCGCCCGCGAAGGCGTTGACGGCGATGCCGGTGAGGATCAGGGTGACGACCTCGGTACGGCCGCCGTTGCGGGACAGCAGGTAGACGGCGCCGACCGTGACCAGCCCCGCGACGAAGGCGCAGGCGGTGACGGTCCAGTTCCTGAGGAAGCCGAGGCCCAGTCCGATCGCGGCGACCGCGCCCACGGCGGAGCCCGCCGAGATGCCGATCACGCCGGGTTCGGCGAGCGGATTGCCGAACACCCCCTGCATCAGGGCGCCCGCGCAGCCGAGGGCGGCGCCGACCAGCACCGCGAGCGCGACGCGGGGGAGGCGTACGTTCCACAGCACGCTCTCCCCGACGCGGTCGAGGGGTGCGCCGCCGAGGCCCAGGTGGTGCTGGACGGAGGCGAGCACATCGGCGGTGGGGATGCGGTACGCGCCGACGCCGGCGGAGACGAGGGCGAGCGCCAGCAGCACGGTGACCAGCGCGGCGGTGAGCCACAGGGTCCCGCGCGGGCGGCGCGGCCCGGCCGGCCCGCCGGGGGCCCGCGGGGACGGTTCCGGCGGGGCGGCGGCGCGGCCGTGCGGGGGATCGTAGGGGAGGGTCACGTCAGGCCCCCTCGGCGTAGAGCTGGGTGACCAGGGAGGAGAGCACCTGGTCGGTGCGGGGGCCGTAGTTGAGGAGGACGCCGTCGTCGACGGTGACCACGCGGCGGTCCATCCCGGCCGGTGTCTGGGCCACGCCCGGGATCTTGACCAGGCCGTCGACGCCGCCGACGGATTCGAGGCCCTTGGTCATGACGAGGATCGCGTCGGGCGCGGCGGCGGCCAGCGCCTCGCTGGTGATCGGGGTGAAGTCCTTGCCGAGCCCGGACTCCTTGCCGGTGTCCACCGCGCCCGCCGCCTCCAGGAGCGAGGCCGCGCCGGAGTCGGAGCCGCCGAGCAGGTAGACGGACGCGGTGCCGCGCAGGTACAGGAAGGCCACCCGGGGCTTCTTCGCCGATCCGGCCGGAACGCCCTTGCGGGCGGCGGCGATCCGGTCGGCGGTGCGTCCGTTCAGCTGCGTGCCCGCGTCCTTCACGCCGAGCGCGGCGGCCACCGCGTCGATCCGCTTCGGTACGTCCTCCAGTGATTTGGCGGGAGCGAGCACCAGGACGGGGATGCCGGCGTCGCGGATCTGCCGGACGGCTTCCGCGGGTCCGGTGGTGGTCTCGGCGAGCACCAGGGTCGGACGCAGCGACAGGACGCTCTCGGCGGAGACGTCGTGGCCACGTGTCACCACGGGCAGGGACGCGGCCTGTTCGAAGGTGGCGGTGATGTCCCGGGCGACGACCTGCCCGCCGAGGCCGAGGGTCTGGACGATCTCGTTGAGGCCGCCGGTCAGCGGGATGATCCGGTCGGCGGAGGTGACGGTGACCTGCGTCCCGTCGGCCGAGGGGACGGTCACCGGCAGCGCGGGCCGCGGAGTGCCGGCCAGTGGTTCCACCCGGTCCGGGAGGACGGCGACGGCGGGGCGGGCCGGGGAGCCCGCGGGGGCGGCCGTCCCCGCGCAGCCGGTCACGGCCAGTGCCAGTGCCAGGGCCGCCACGGTGGCGGCGAGGCGGGGGAAGCGGAGCGGCGTGGCGGGCGTGGGCACGGAGGCACCGTCCTGATCGTCCGGCTGGGGGCGGGAAGTGAGGTCGCGTCGACGCCGGGGTTCCCCGCTCGACCGAGATAGCTTAGGTTAGCCTAACCTCACTTGCCAGACCCTGGAGGGGACGTCCATGTCCGCACGACCCACCCGCACGTTCACCGTGGCCCTGCTGGCGGCCCTGCTCGGGGCCCTGCTCCCGGTCTCCGCCGCCCACGCGGCGAGCCGCACCGTGCAGGGGGGCCGACTCGACTGGGGCATCAAATCCTCCTTCCAGAGTTATGTCACGGGGCCGGTCGCGAAAGGCGGTTTCAAGCTGAAGAGCGGAGCCGCCACCGTGGGCGGCAGCCTGTTCCGCTTCCACTCGGCGGCCGGCTCCTACGACCCCGACTCCGGTGAGTTCAACGCCTCCTTCTCCGGCGGCGTGAGCTTCCAGGGTCACCGGAAGCCCGACGGCGCGTACGAACTCGACATGACCGTCAGCCGGCCCTCCGTACGGATATCCGGCGGCACCGGCACCCTCTACCTCGACGTGTCCAGCAAGGCCAAGGACACCGGCACGGTCACCGAGGAGTCCCAGGTGCCCTTCGCCACGCTCGCCCTCGGCGGCATCGAGATGAAGGGCGGCGGCACCCCGATCGCCCTGACCAACGTGCCCACGACCCTCACGGCCCAGGGCGCCAAGGCCTTCGCCGGCTACTACCCGGCCGGCGCACCGCTCGACCCCGTCTCGCTCTCCGCCGACGTCGTCACCGCCGCGCAGGGCGCCCCGTCCGGCCCGCCCCCGGCGCCCGCGCAGACCCCGGGCGCCGCGTCCGGATCCCCGCAGGGCCAGGGCGCGTTCGCCGACGCGGCCGTGGACTGGGGAGTGCGCCGCACCTTCCGCGAGTACGTCACCGGCTCGATCGGCCAGGGCAAGTGGACGCTCGCCGAGGGCGCCCAGGACGGCGGCGCACTGTTCCGCTTCCCGCGGGGCAAGGGGACGTACGACGGCCAAAAGGGCTCCCTCGACGCGGCGTTCGCCGGTACGGTCCACTTCACGGGTGCCCATCTCGACCTCATGCTCGGCAAGGTGAACGTCAAGGTCGAGAACGGCAAGGGCGTCCTGACCGCCGACGTGACCACCGGCGGCGAGACGAAGAGCGCCGTGGCGCTCGTCGCGTTCGACGCCAAGGGCCTGAAGACCGAGGGGAAGCTCGCCACCTTGACCGAAGCCCCGGCCACCCTCACCGAGGACGGCGCCCAGGCCTTCAACTCCACGTACCGGCCGGGCACCGAGATGGACCCCGTCTCGCTGGCCGTCGCCCTCGACGGCAGCGCCACCCTGCCCGCCCTGCCCGACCTGGGATCCACGGCCGCCCCCTCGCCCGCACCGCCGACCGCTTCGGCCTCCGCCCCCGCCTCCCCGGGTCCGGCCGCCGCGGCCGACCGGTCCTCCTCGGCCGGCGTCTACCTCGGCCTCGCCGTCGCGGTCCTGGCCCTGGCCGGTGCCGGAACGTTCCTGGTGCTGCGCAGGCGCCGCGCGGCGGCGGCCGACCCGGCGCCCGCCGACGCTCCGTAACACCCCCGTCCCACCGCGCTCCGTCCCGTCCGTCCCGTCCGATTCCCGCCCCCGCCCCGCCATCCCCTCCGTGCACCCAGGGAGTTCCCACCCATGTCGTCCCACCGCCGCCCGGCCGTCCTCGCGGCCGCCGTCCTCACCGCCGCGACCCTCGGCACCGCCGCCTTCGTCATACCCGCCACGGCGGCGGACGGCGCGCCGGCCGCCGGGGCACCGGCCGCCGCCGCCCCGATCCCGGTGACGGGCGGCACCCTCGACTGGGGCGTGCTGGGGAGCCTGCGCGCCTACGTCAAGGGCATCGGCTCGATCACCACGCACGACGGGGCCTCCGAGGTTCCGGGCGGCTTCCGCTTCGGCCAGGCGACCGGGCAGTACGACGAGGCCGGAGGCCACGTCGTGACCGCGGCCTTCAAGGGACGGGTCGTCTTCGACGGAACCGCCCACGGTTTCGTCGTCGCGATGGAGAACTTCCGCATCAACACCGGTACGAAGAAGCTGACGGCGGACGTCACCAGGAACAACGTCCTGACCCGCGACGTCCCGCTGGCGGACGTGGCCTTCACCGGAAAGGACATGACGGGGCTCACCACCACACTCACCCGCGAGTTCGCCGCGCAGTTCGACCGCCCTGCCTACGCGGGGCAGGAGGCCGACAAGCTGTCGGTGGCGCTGGAGTTCCCGAAGCCCCCGGCCCCGAGCGACCCCCCGGGCACCTCGCCGTCGCCGTCGGCGGGCACCACCGCGCCGACGAAGCCGACCACGCCGAGCAGCACGGTCAAGCCCTCCACGAAGGCCCCGACCACGGCTCCGGCCGACGGTCCGCAGAAGATCCTGCGCGGCAAACTGACGTGGGGGCTGAAGCAGTCCCTCCACGACTACGTCGGCGACCAGGGCGTCACGGCGTCCGGTGGCGCCACCAAGAACGGCAAGACCTTCGACTTCTCCTTCGGCAAGGGCGAACTCGACGTCAAGAACCAGAAGCTGAACGCCTCCTTCGAGGGAGCCGTGCGCTTCGAGCTCCCCGCCCACCACCTCGACCTGGCCTTCAGCAACGTCCGGATCGCCACCACGGGCAAGACGGGCACCCTGGTCCTCGACGCGAAGACGGCGCAGGGCACCACCAAGGACATCCCGTTCGCCACCCTCGACCTGTCGAAGGGCGACTACAAGACCAAGGGCGGCCTGCTGTCGCTGGAAGGGGTCCCCGCGGTCTTCACCGAGAAGGGCTCCGCCGTCTTCGCGTACAACGGCGCCGTCGACGAGAAGTACAAGCCGGGCAAGCCGATGGACTCGCTCACCCTCTCGGTGGCGGTGGACAAGGACGTCGTCCTCCCGTCCACCGGCGGCACCGGCACCACCGGCACCACCGGGGGCACCGGGGGCACCGGCGGTTCGGGCACCACGGGCGGCAGCACCGGCGGCACCACCACCGGAGGGACGGTCGGCGGCTCCTCCGGCGGCTCCGTGGGCGGGAACCTCGCCTCCACCGGCGCCGAGATCCCGGCCGGCGCCCTCCTCGGCACCTCCGGCGCGGTCATCGCCGCGGGCGCCGGCGCCGTGTACCTCGCGCGCCGCCGCCGTACGGCCGGAAACTGACCCGTGCTTGAATGCCCGCGTGAACGATCTGGATGTGATCAAGGTCTTCTGCGCGGGTGACGGCCGGTTCGGCAACCTGCTCGGAGTCGTCCGCGACGGCCGGACCTGCCCCGAGGACGCGGACCGGCAGGCCCTCGCGGCCGAACTGGGCTACAGCGAGACGGTGTTCGTCGACGACCCCGAGCGCGGGGTCGTCGACATCCGTACGCCCGGCACCCGCATGTCCTTCGCGGGCCACCCGCTGGTCGGCGTCGCCTGGCTGCTGGACATCGAGGAACTCCAGCCGCCCGCCGGCTCCGTATGGGCCCGCGACGACGGGGAGTTCACCTGGATCACGGCCCGCCCCGAGTGGGTCACGGGCAAGCGCACCGAGCAGTACGCCAACCCCGCCGAGGTCGACGCGCTGCCCGCACCTCCGCCCGGCGAGGGCTGGCTCTACGCGTGGGCCTGGGAGGACGAGAGCGCCGGGCGGATCCGCGCCCGCGGCTTCCCGCGCCGCCCCGACGGGGCCATCACCGAGGACGAGGCCACCGGCTCGGCGGCCATCCTGCTGACGGCCCAGCTGAACCGCGCCCTGAACATCACCCAGGGCGCCGGCTCCCAGATCCTCACCGCCCCGGGCCCCGACGGCACCGTCGAGATCGGCGGCCGCGTCCGCTTCGCGGAGCCCCGCCGGCCCTCGGTCTGACGCGGCGTCCGGCGGGGTGCGCCGCACACCCGCCGCACACCCGCCGGACACCCGCAGAGGTGCGGATCAGGCGCTCAGCCGGAACTGCTCGCCCAGTTCCCGGAAGACCGCGCCGTTGAAGTCGAAGGCGCGCTTGCACTCGTCGATGATCCGCTGCTTCTCCAGGTCGTCCGCGGCGATCGCGTCCAGCAGCTCGCGGTAGGTCCGCTTGAAGGCGGCCGGGTT
The DNA here is from genome assembly GCF_041862025.1 of Streptomyces sp. AB3(2024). Lineage (NCBI taxonomy): Bacteria > Bacillati > Actinomycetota > Actinomycetes > Kitasatosporales > Streptomycetaceae > Streptomyces > Streptomyces sp. AB3(2024). The sequence goes on along the minus strand of NZ_JBGWAB010000075.1, from coordinate 10,764 downwards.
CGCGATGTCCGCGAAGACGTAGAACCGCACGCCGTCGCCCTTGCGCTCGAAGCCCCAGGTGCGCTCCGCCTTGTCCCGGATGATCTGGCCGCCCGAGAGGTCGCCCAGGTAGCGGGTGTAGTGGTGGGCGACGTACCCGCCCGGCCAGGAGGCCGCGCACTCGGCCACGCGCGCCGCGTAGGCCAGGGTGGCGGGCAGCGCCACGACCGACTCGCGCCAGCCGGGGCCCAGCAGGTGGGCCAGGTCGCGCTCGATCTCGGCGACGCGCATCAGCTCGGGACGGATGAAGGGCCCGGCCACCGGGTCCTCGCGGAGTGCTCCGGCCGCGTCCTCCAGTGCCCGGTACACGAACCAGAGCTGCTCGGTGTAGCGGGTGTACGCGTCCACGCCGAGCCGACCGCCGAGCAGGTCGCTCATGAACGTCGAGGTCTCGGCTTCGGTGTGCTGCTCGTGCGAGGCGACACGGATGACCGTGGAGAAGGCGTCCAAGGCGGACCTCCGGAAAGAGGAATCGGGCGCGGCGACAGGGTGCCGCCACGCCCGATCTTCCTACTTAGGTTTGCCTAAGTCAATGTGTTCCCGACGTCTTGTCGGTAAAAAACGGCCCGCCCGCGGACCGTGTCCCGCACTAGGGGAGGGTCAGGATCTCGGCCCCCGAGTCGGTCACCACGAGCGTGTGCTCGAACTGCGCGGTGCGCTTGCGGTCCTTCGTGACGACCGTCCAGCCGTCCTCCCACATGTCGTACTCGTGGGTCCCCAGCGTCAGCATCGGCTCGATCGTGAAGGTCATGCCGGGCTCGATGACGGTGGTGGCGTGCGGGCTGTCGTAGTGCGGGACGATCAGGCCGGAGTGGAACGAGGAGTTGATCCCGTGCCCGGTGAAGTCACGGACCACGCCGTACCCGAAGCGCTTCGCGTACGACTCGATGACCCGGCCGATGACGTTGATCTGGCGGCCCGGCTTGACCGCCTTGATCGCCCGGTTCAGGGCCTCACGGGTGCGCTCCACCAGCAGCCGGGACTCCTCGTCCACCTCGCCGCACAGGTAGGTGGCGTTGTTGTCGCCGTGCACCCCGCCGATGTACGCGGTCACGTCGAGGTTCACGATGTCGCCGTCCTTCAGGACGGTCGAGTCGGGGATCCCGTGGCAGATGACCTCGTTGAGCGAGGAACACAGGGACTTCGGGAAGCCCCGGTACCCCAGCGTCGACGGGTAGGCGCCGTGGTCGCACATGAACTCGTGCGCGACCCGGTCCAGCTCGTCGGTGGTCACCCCCGGGGCGATGTGCTTGGCGGCCTCCTCCATCGCCCTGGCGGCGATCCGGCCGGCGATGCGCATCGCCTCGATGGTCTCGGCCGACTGCACCTCCGGTCCGGTGTACGGGGTGGGCATCGGCTTGCCCACGTACTCGGGCCGGCGGATGTTACCGGGAACGGAACGGACGGGAGAGAGCTCGCCTGGTACGAGCAGCGACTGGCCAGACATGCAAGCGAGTGTATCCAGCGGGTATGGGGCAGCATGGCGGACAGAGGAAGGAGCCGACGATGGCCCTGTTCAAGAAGCGCCAGGTGGGAAAGCCGGGCGAGTGGTACTACTGCCTGGTCCACAAGAAGGTCGAAGAGGGCCCGGAATGTCCGGCCAAGGACCGCTTCGGCCCGTACGCCACGCCCGAGGAGGCGACGCACGCCATGGAGACGGCGCAGGAGCGCAACCTCGAATGGCAGAACGACCCCAAGTGGAACGACAAGACCCGCGAAGAGGAAGAGGGCACGGCTTCCTAGCGGCCCCTGCCCGGCCGTCCCCCCCCGGCCCCCTCACCAGCGGCTGGGCGGCGGCGCGGTCAGCCGGTCGGCCAGCCGCGCCAGCCGGTCCCGCAGCCGCCGCGGTCCGCGCCGCACCGGCAGGCCGTTCTCCCCGGCCGCGGCGCTGACCAGGTGCTGCACCGTGTCCAGGTCCAGTTCCGCGGTGGCGGCGGGCACCGACAGCGCGTCGTGCGCCAGCGTGCCCAGATCCGGGTCACCACCGTCCAGGGACAGTACGGTCGCCCCCGCCCGGCGGGCGTCGTGGACCCGCTCCAGCAGCCCGGCGCCGGGCCGCTCCGGCGCCACCACCAGCAGCGTGTGCCCGCGCCGGGCCCCCTCCAGCCGGCCCAGCCCCACCGAGAGGTGCGGCGGCGCGTCCGGCCGCACGTGGTGGCGCACCAGCGTCGGCGCCAGCTCCGGCAGCCCCGACCAGGCGGCCTCGTCCACCAGGTGCGCCGCCAGGTGCCAGGGCTCGTACTGCTCGGTGCCCACCAGGAGCAACGGCCCGCCCGACGGCACCACGGACCGCCGCAGCGAACCGGCGAACCGCCGCGCCTCGCCCGGCCAGTGCGTCCCGGCGAGCACCTCGCGCAGCAGCGCGACCCTCACGGCATCCATGGCGGCATCCTGCACCACCCGGGCGGACACGGAGGGCGTACCGGCACTTCCCACCCCTTCGGCCCTGACGTACTCGGCAGTACCCTCGCCCCCATGACTTCCTCAGACAGCACGCAGAAGCCGCCGGCCAAGGACCCCTGGGACCTGCCGGACGTCTCCGGCCTGACCGTCGGCGTCCTCGGCGGCACCGGCGACCAGGGCCGCGGCCTCGCCTACCGCCTCGCGCGGGCCGGCCAGAAGGTGATCATCGGCTCCCGCGCCGCCGACCGCGCACGCACCGCCGCCGACGAGCTCGGCCTCGGCGTGGAGGGCGCCGACAACGCCGAGTGCGCCCGCCGCAGCGACATCGTGATCATCGCTGTGCCGTGGGAGGGCCACGCCAAGACCCTCGAAGCCCTCCGCGAGGACCTCGCGGGCAAGCTCGTCGTCGACTGCGTCAACCCGCTCGGCTTCGACAAGCAGGGCGCCTACGCCCTGCGCGTCGAGGAGGGCAGCGCCGCCCAGCAGGCCGCCGCCCTGCTCCCCGACTCCCGCGTGACCGCCGCCTTCCACCACCTCTCCGCCGTCCTCCTCCAGGACGCCTCGGTGGAGGAGATCGACACCGACGTCATGGTCCTCGGCGAGTCCCGCGCCGACACCGACCTCGTCCAGGCCCTCGCGGCCCGCATCCCGGGCATGCGCGGCGTCTTCGCCGGCCGGCTGCGCAACGCCCACCAGGTCGAGGCCATGGTCGCCAACCTGATCTCCACCAACCGCCGCTACAAGGCCCACGCCGGCCTCCGCCTCACCGACGTCTGATCCCCCTCCCGGGGCCGCGGCCCCGCCCCCTCCAAGGTCCCGCCCCGCCGGAGCGGGACCCGGACGGGGATGGGGGACACTGGAAGGGTTCGACCCCCTTCCGTGTCGCCGAGGAGCTGTTCCGGATGCCCCGCCTTGCCGTGTTCGCCGTTGTCGTCTGCCTCCTCGCCGTGGCCGCGGCCGTGGTCGCCTTCATCGAGGGCAGCTTCCTCGGGATCGTCTGGGTGCTGCTGGCCGGGCTGACGTCCAACATGGCCTGGTACTACGTCCGCAAGGCCAAGGCGGACAAGCAGCGCCGGGCGCAGCAGGCCGCGTAGGCCCCCGCCGTCCGGCGGGCTTGACCCTCACGTGGCGTGATGCCGCATCGTCGGGGGCGTGGAAGAGCACCTGACCGTGGGACGTGTCGCCGAGCTGGCCGACGTGAGCGTCCGCACGCTTCATCACTACGACGAGATCGGCCTCGTGCCGTCGTCCGCGCGGACCGCGGCCGGATACCGGGCCTACTCGGCGGGCGACGTGGAGCGGCTGCGGGAGGTGCTCGCCTACCGGCGGCTGGGCTTCGGGACGGTCCTGAACGTCGGGGCCGGGACCGGCTCCTACGAACCCACCGACCGCGAGGTCACGGCGGTGGAACCGTCGGCGGTCATGCGGGCACAGCGTCCCGCGGGCGCGGCGCCGTGCGTGGCCGCCAGTGCGGAGCGGCTCCCGTTCGCGGACCGGTCCTTCGACGCCGCCATGGCGGTCAGCACCGTCCACCACTGGCCGGACCCGGTCGCCGGGCTGCGCGAGATGAAGCGCGTGGCCGACCGCGTGGTGGTGTTCACGTACGACGCCGGTTCGCCCGGCTGGCTGGAGCGGTTCTGGCTGACCCGAGCGCAACCGCGACCTCGTCGCCCTAGACACCGCCGAACTGGGCCTGCGGCTGCTCGTGGCCTGACCGCGGCCGGCGGTGTGGGTGCCGGCTAGCCGCCGGAGACCGTGCAGAGGCCGTTCGGGTCCTGCCAGAAGCGGTACAGGTCGTGGCCGCAGTACGTCTCCAGATCCGAGACGCCCAGACCACGCAGGATGCCGTCCACCGCGCCGAAGAAGAACGCGTTCACCTCGGGGATCCACAGCAGCGCGAACACCCCGATCAGCGCGAAGGGCGCCAGCGGCGCCAGTTCGCGGCGGACCCGGTGCGAGAGCCACGGCTCGATCACGCCGTAGCCGTCCAGCCCCGGGACCGGCAGGAAGTTCAGGATCGCCGCCGAGACCTGGAGCAGCGCCAGGAACGCCAGCGCGAAGCGGAACGTGAACGGGACGCCGTCCAGGGCGTCCAGCCAGAACGGCGCGGTGCAGACGGCCGCGAACAGCACGTTCGTCAGCGGGCCCGCGGCCGACACCAGGCTGTGCTTCCAGCGGCCCCGGATCCGGTCCCGCTCGATGTACACCGCACCGCCGGGCAGGCCCAGCCCGCCCAGGATCACGAACACCACCGGCAGCACGATGCTGAGCAGCGCGTGCGTGTACTTCAGCGGGTTCAGCGTCAGGTAGCCCTTCGCGCCGACGGTGATGTCACCGCCGTGCAGGGCGGTGCGGGCGTGCGCGTACTCGTGCAGGCACAGCGAGACGACCCACGCGGACGTCACGAACAGGAACACCGCCAGCCCCGGGCTGGCGGCGTACCCGGTCCACACCGCCCAGCCGGTGACCGCCATGACGGCGACGATGCCGAGGAATACGGAACTGATCTGCCGCTCGCCGCGGCTCCCCTGGTGACCCATGCGGCGAAACCTATCCCGGTGACCGGGCGGGCCCGGCCCCGGGGCCGGGGACAATGGGCCGGTGCGCTACGCGATCCTCGGTACCACCCAGGCCTCCCACGACGACGGGACCACCGTCGCCGTCGGAGGCGCGCGCCTGCGGGCGCTGCTGACCGCGCTCGCCCTGCGCCCGGGGCGGGCGGTACCGGCCGCGCTGCTCGTCGGCGAGGTCTGGGACGCCGACCCGCCGGCCGAGGCCGTGCCCGCGCTCCAGGCGCTGGTGGGCCGGCTGCGACGGGCGCTGGGGCACGCCGCCGTGCGCTCGGGCCCGGGCGGCTACCTGCTGGACGCGGAGCGCGAGGACGTCGACGCCTTCCGCTTCGAACGGCTCGTACGGGCCGCCGCCGACGTGCCGGACCCGGCCGCGGCGGCCGCCCTGTACGACGAGGCCCTCGCACTGTGGCGGGGCCCGGCGCTGGCCTCGCTGCCCGAGGCGGCGGCGGAGGCCGCGCGCTGGGAAGCCGTACGGATGGACGCGCGGCGGGGTCGGCTCGGTGCGGCCCTGGCGCTGGGCGAGGCGGAGGCGGCCCTGCCGGAGCTGGCCGAGCTGTGCGCCCGGCAGCCCCTGGACGAGCCCCTGCAGGTGCTGCGGATCAGGGCCCTGCGGGCGGCGGGCCGGCCGGCGCAGGCACTGGCCGCCTACGAGGCCGTCCGCCGCGACCTGTCGGCCCGCCTGGGCACGGACCCGGGCCCCCAGCTCCGCTCCCTCCACGCCGAACTCCTGGCCCCGGCCGCGGCCCCGGGCTCCGTCCGGGAGGCCGAGGCGTCCGCCCCGAGCGGTGCCACCTCGCCCGCCCCGGACCTGGCTCAGTCCACGGCCGCCGCGCACCCGGCCGCCGCGAATCCGGCCGTCCCGGAGAGGGCCGCCGCGGTCCGGGGCGAGCCGTCCCGGGGTCCTGCCCGGGGGACCGGGGAGTCCGTCCCGGCCCCGCCCTCGGCCGAGGGTGCTCCCGACCCCGCCTGGGCGCCTCCGGCCCCCGGGACCGCGGGGGCCCGGCCCCCCGGTGGAACCACCCCGCCCACCGGCCGGGCACACCGGGACCAGCCCCAGCCCCACGCCCCGTCCCCCGCCGCACCCGCGCCGCAGGCCCCCGCCGGGAACCTGCGGGCGCGGCTCACCTCCTTCGTCGGGCGGGAGGGGGACATCCGCGTGCTCGGGGAGGACCTCGGGCGGGCCCGGCTCGTCACGCTCCTCGGGCCCGGCGGGGCCGGCAAGACGCGGCTGTCCCAGGAGGCCGCCGAGTGGCACGCCCCCCGCTCCGGGGCCTGGCCCGACGGGGTGTGGCTCGTCGAGCTGGCGCCCGTGGACGACCCCGAGGACGTCGCCGAGGCCGCCCTCGCCGCGCTCGGCGCCCGTGAGACGAAGCTGCGCGGCGCCGCCGCCGAGGAACTGCGCGCGCTCACCGAGCGCGCCGGGGACGCCCCGCTCGACCGGCTCGCCGAACACTGCTCCCGCCGCCGGCTCCTGCTGCTCCTGGACAACTGCGAGCACGTCGTCGGCGCCGCCGCCGAACTCGCGGAGCGGCTGCTGACCCACTGCCCCGGCGTACAGATCCTCGCCACCAGCCGCGAACCCCTCGGTGTGCCGGGGGAGTTCCTGCGCCCGGTCGAACCGCTGCCCGACCCCGTCGCGCTGTCGCTCCTCGACGACCGCGGGGCCGCCGTACGGCCGGGCTTCAGCATCGCCGACGACCCGGACGCCGCGTCCGAGATCTGCCGCCGCCTCGACGGCCTGCCGCTGGCCATCGAACTGGCCGCCGCCCGGCTGCGGCTGCTCACCCCGCGCCAGATCGCCGACCGGCTGGACGACCGCTTCCGTCTCCTCACCGGCGGCGCCCGCACGGTCCTGCCCCGCCAGCAGACCCTGCGCGCGGTCGTCGACTGGTCCTGGGACCTCCTCGACGCCTCCGAACGGGCCGTCCTCGCCCGCCTGTCGGTCTTCGCGGGCGGCTGCGACCTGGCCGCCGCCGAAGCAGTCTGCGTCGAGCCGCAGGACACCCTCGACGTCGCCGACGTCCTCGGCTCCCTCGTCGACAAGTCCCTCGTCGTCGCCGAACCCGACGAGCGCGTCGACGGGATGCGCTACCGCCTCCTGGAGACCGTCGCCGAGTACGCGGCCGAGCGTCTCGACGGGTCCGGCGGCGACCGTCCCGCCACCGAGCGCCGTCACCTCGTCCACTACCGCGAACTCGCCCGCACCGCCGAGCCCCTGCTCCGCGGCCACGGCCAGCGCGCCGCCACCGAGCGGATCACCACCGAGTACGAGAACATCCGTACCGCCCTGCGCTGCGCCGTCGCCGGCCGGGAGGCCGACGAAGTGCTCTGCCTCGTCCACTCCCTGGGCTGGTACTGGCACATGCACGACCTGCGCACCGAGTCCCGCCACTGGGCCGAAGCGGCCGCCGCCCTGGGCCCCGACCCCTTCACGGCGCCCGTGACCCCCGCCGAGCCCGTGTACGAACAGCTCGTGGCCTCGCCGCCGCCCTACTCGGGCGAGGTGCTCGCCGAGGCCTGGCGGGCCCTGCACCTGGTGCGGCTGGCCTCCCGGGACCAGAGCAGCGCCGGCTGGGACTCCCCGGAGGTCCGCGCCCAGGTCGAGGGCGTCCTCGCCGCCTACCGGCCCGGACTCCCGCAGACGTGCCGCACCCCCGGCTCCCTGTGGGTCTACGCCGTCATGATCACGGGCGACCCGGGGCTGCTCCAGCGCGTCGTCGACGAGACCGTCACCACCGCCCGCGCGCTCGGCTACCGCTGGGAACTGGCCACCGCCCTCCAGCTCCGCGCCAACATCCTCGCCAACCGCGCCGACTGGGCGGGCGACGCCACCCGCGACGCCGAGGAGAGCCTGGCCCTCTTCCGTGAACTCGGCGACGCCTGGGGCTGCGCCGAGGCCCTCTCCGCGCGCGCCGAGGCCCTGGAGAAGCGCGGCGAGTTCGCCCTGGCCGGGCAGTGCTACCGCGAGGCGGTCGCCTACGCCGAACGCCTCGGCGCCAAGGCGCAGGTGACGGTCCTGCGGGTACGGATGGCCGGCGTGCTCGCCGAGGGCGGCCGGATGGAGGAGGCCGAGGAGCTCCTCGACGAGGTCACCGCCACGGCTCAGAACTACGGCAACGAGGCCGTGCCCGCCGCCCGGATGTTCCTCGCCGGCATCCTCGGCCGCACGGGCCGGATCCCCGAGGCGCGCGCACAGCTGCAGAGCCTGCGGGAGGAGTTCGCCTTCGGGGCGTTCGCCGTCTTCGACGGGTTCCTGCTGGGCACCATGGCCTGGCTCGACAACCAGGAGGGCCTGTACGCGGAGGCCCTCGAACGGCTGCGCCCGGCCATGGGGATGGTCCAGGACCCGATGGCCCGGCTGATGGCCCCGCACATGCCGGCGGTGTACCTGCTGATCGCAGCCCGTTCCCGGCTCTCGCTGGGCGGCTCCGGCGGCGCCAACGACGGCGCGCGGCTGATCGGGGCCTACCGGGCGCTGCTGCCGCCCGAGCACTTCTCCGTGGCCACCGAACGCGAGGACGCCGCCCGCGCCGAGGAGCTGGCGCGGGCGGCGCTGGGGGACGCCGGGTACGAGGCCGCGTACGCCGAAGGCGGCGGCCTCACCCTGGAGGAGGCCACCGCCCTCATCTGATCCCCCGCCGTCCCCCGTGGGGTCCGTCCGGGACGCGATCCGAACGGACCGGCCGGCCCGGATCAGGTCTTCTGGCGGAACTTGCGGACGGCCAGCGGCATGGTGACGGCGGTGAGGCCCACCGACCAGGCCAGGGTGATCCACACGGAGTTCCCGAGGGGGGTCCCGTTGATCAGGCCGCGGGCCGCGTCGGCCAGGTTCGACAGCGGGTTGACGTCCGTGAAGCTCTGGAGCCAGCCCGGCATCGTCGTCGGCGGGGCGAAGATCGAACTGCCGAACTGGAGCGGCATCAGCACCAGCATCGCCATGCCCTGCACGGCCTGGGCGGTCTTCATGGTGAGACCCAGCAGGATGAAGATCCACATCAGCGAGGCGCCGAAGACGGCCGACAGTCCGATGGCCAGGAACAGGTCCAGCACCGAGGACTTGATCGACAGTCCGAGCAGGAAGCCCATCCCGAGGAGGATCGCGATGGCGACCATCATCCGGCCGAGCTCGACCACGATCTTGGCGATGAGCACCGAGGACCGGGCGATCGGCATGGACCGGAAGCGGTCCATCACGCCCTTCTTGAAGTCGTCGTTGACCCCGGTCCCGACGCCCATCGCGATGTTCATGCCCATCATCGCCATCAGGCCCGGGACCACGTAGTTGACGTACTCGCCCTGGTTGCCCTTGCCGGAGATCGCACCGCCGAAGACGAACACGAACAGCAGCGTGAAGATGATCGGCATGAACAGGACGTCGAACATCGACTCCGGGTCCTGCTTGATCTGGAGGGCGTTGCGGCGGGCCAGGGCGCCGATGTGCCGCAGGTTGGCCCGCAGGCCGATCCGGCTCTCGGCCGGGGGCGTAGGTCCGGCGGCCGGGGAGGCCGCCGGGGTGCTGGGCTTCGTCGTGGTTACGGTGCTCATGCCGCGACCTCCTCGGTCTGCTCGGTGGGAACGGAGTCCTCGACGGCGGGCTTCTGGCCGGTGATGGCCAGGAAGACCTCGTCGAGGCTGGGCAGGTAGGTGCCGATGTCGGAGATGGCGTACCCGCGGGCCGCCAGCAGGCCGACGACGGCGGTCAGCTGCTCGTCGGCCAGGATCGGCACCAGCAGCGTCCCCTCGTCCGGGACGGCCTGGGAGCCGGCGATGCCGTCCAGCCCGGTCTCGGCGAGGGCGCGGGCCATGCCCGGCAGGTCGGCCGGATCGGCCGGGCGGATGCGCAGGGTGCGCCCGCCGACGCGCGCCTTCAGCTCGTCGACCTTGCCGTTGGCGATGACCTTGCCGCGGTCGATGACCGTCAGCTCGCTCGCGAGCTGCTCGGCCTCCTCCATGTACTGGGTGGTGAGCAGCACGGTGGCGCCCTCGGCGACCAGCCGCTGCACCTCGTCCCACACCTCGTTGCGGGTACGGGGGTCCAGGCCGGTGGTCGGCTCGTCCAGGTAGAGCACGGCCGGGTTGCCGATCAGCGAGGCGGCCAGGTCGAGGCGCCGGCGCATACCGCCGGAGTAGTTCATCACGGCCTTCTTCGCGGCCTCGGTCAGGGAGAACCGCTCCAGCATCTCGTCGGCGCGGGTCCGGGCGTCCTTGCGGGACAGGTCCAGCAGCCGGCCGATCATGTAGAGGTTCTCCCAGCCGGAGAGCTTCTCGTCGACCGAGGCGTACTGGCCGGTCAGGCCTATGGTGCGGCGCAGCTGCCGGGGCTGGCGGACCACGTCGTAGCCCGCGACCCGGGCGGTGCCGGCGTCCGGGACGATCAGGGTGGACAGGCAGCGGACCAGGGTGGTCTTGCCCGCCCCGTTGGGCCCGAGGACACCGAGGACGGTGCCTTCGCGCACGTCCAGGTCGACCCCGTCGAGGGCCTTGGTCTCGCCGTAGTGCTTGACCAGTCCCCGGACCTCCACGGCGTGGGGAGCGTTGTCGTTTCGCGTCATGTCCACCATGGGAGCACCCGCCGCTGACAAAGCTCCGACAGGCGACCGACAGGCGGCCGACATCCGGCCGGCAGCCGGTCGACGGAGGGCCGGGGGGGGGGGGGGGGGGGGGGGGGGGGGGGGGGGGGGGGGGGGGGGGGGGGGGGGGGGGGGGGGGGGGGGGGGGGGGGGGGGGGGGGGGGGGGGGGGGGGGGGGG
>NZ_JBGWAB010000074.1:0-38553 GCF_041862025.1 Streptomyces sp. AB3(2024) | reverse complement strand
GTGGCGGCGGGGCGCACGGATGGGGGGGTTTTGGGGGTATAATTAAAAAACGAGGCGCACCGGAATAGTATTGTGGGGGGAGGGGGGGCAATATAAAAAAAAACCCCCCCCCCCCCCGCCCCCGTTTCCGGGACCGGGTCCGCCGGCAGGGCCGGCGCCGTGTCCCCCACACGGGAAAACGCGTGGACCGGGCGGGCATGCTCGCGGGACACTGCGGTTCCTGGCCCGCACCCGACGAGGTGACGGCGTCTCGCCCCACGAGGACGCAGGGTTGTGATGGGAACGGCTGAATCGTCCGAAGGTCCGACCGACAGGGGTCCGGTACTCCTCGCACTGCGCTACTACGGCCGCGAACTGGTCCGGCTCCGCCGGCTGGCGGGGCCGGCGATGCTGCTCCCGGCGCTGGGCAACATCGGCATCAACTACCTCGCGCCGCTGGTCGTCGCCAAGCTCGTCGGCCGCATCGCCTCGGGCGCCGGAGCAGGGGTCGGCCCGGCGCTGCCCTACGTGCTCGGCTTCGCCGGCGTCCTGTTGCTCTCCGAGGGGCTGTGGCGCCTCGGGCTGCACTTCCTGAACCGCGTCGACGCCCTCGGGATCGAGCGCCTGTACGTGATCGGCATGGACGAGCTGTTCGCCAAGGACACCGCGTTCTTCCACGACAACTTCGCCGGATCGCTGACCAAGCGGGTCCTGAGCTTCGCGTCCCGCTTCGAGGAGTTCGTCGACACGCTGACGTTCTCGGTGCTGGGCAGCCTCGTGCCGCTGCTGTTCGGATCGGTGGTGCTGTGGCAGTACGAACCGCTGCTCGTGGTCGGGCTGTTGACGCTCATCGTCTTGACGGCGGTGTGCGTGCTGCCCCTGATCCGGCGCCGCCAGAAACTGGTCGACCAGCGCGAGGAGGCGATCGCCCACGTGTCGGGCCACGTCGCCGACAGCCTGATGAACATGGACACCGTCCGGGCCTTCGCCGCCGAGGAACGCGAGGCCGCCGAGCACCGCTCGCGCGTCGCGCGCTCACGCCGGCTCATGCTGCGGTCGTGGGACTACGGCAACCTGCGCATCGACACGCTCGTCGCGCCGATGTCCGTACTGGCCAACGCGCTCGGCCTGTTGCTCGCCGTCGCGTTGGGCGGCGGGGCGCACGGCGTGGAGGCGGTGGTCGTCGCCTTCACCTACTTCGCCAACGCCACGCGGATCATGTTCGAGTTCAATCAGATCTACCGTCGCCTGGAGAGCTCGATGACGGAGGCCGCGCAGTTCACCGCACTGCTGCTGACCCCGCCCACCGTGGTCGACCCGGCCGCGCCGGAGCCGCTGCGCTCCCGGGCCGGCGACGTCCGTTTCGAGGGGGTGACCTTCGCCCACGGGGGAGGGGAGCCGCTCTTCGAGCGCCTCGACCTGGACGTGCCCGGCGGGACGAAGCTCGGCCTCGTCGGCCGGTCCGGCGGGGGCAAGACCACCCTGACCCGGCTGCTGCTGCGGATGACCGACATCGACGCGGGCCGGATCACGATCGGGGGCCAGGACATCAGCCGGCTGCGCCAGGCCGACCTGCGCGGCCAGATCGCCTACGTACCGCAGGATCCGGCGATGTTCCACCGCACGCTGCGCGACAACATCGCCTTCGCCCGGCCCGGTGCCACCGACGCCGAAGTCCGGCGCGCGGCCGAGGCGGCGCACGTCACGGAGTTCGCCGACGCCCTGCCGGACGGCTTCGCCACCATGGTGGGCGAGCGCGGCATCAAGCTGTCCGGCGGGCAGCGCCAGCGGGTCGCCCTCGCGCGGGCGATCCTGCGCGACGCGCCGATCCTGCTGCTCGACGAGGCGACCAGCGCCCTGGACTCCGAGAGCGAGCTCCTCGTCCAGGAGGCGCTGTGGCGGCTCATGGAGGGACGGACGGCGCTCGTCGTGGCGCACCGGCTGAGCACCGTGGCCGGCATGGACCGGCTCGTGGTCCTGGACCGGGGACGGATCGTCGAACAGGGAACGCACCAGGAGCTGCTGGCAGCCGAGGGCGCGTACGCGAAGCTGTGGCAGCACCAGTCGGGCGGTTTCCTCGACGAGGTTCCGGCCCGCTCGGACTCGCTCTGAGCCGGCCTTCCCGGAGGCAGGCGGCGATCATGGCCAGGTCGTTGGCGATGGACGGTGTCGGGCGCAGCACTGGGCCCTGTCCGGGAGGGTCACGTCGGCGGTTCGACGCGGGTTCGGAGGGGCAGGTCGACCCGGACCGTGAGTCCTCCGGCGGGGCGGGGGGTTGCGGTGACCTCGCCGTGGTGGGTGAGAGTGATCGCGCGGACCACGGCGAGTCCCAGACCCAGCCCCTTGCTCCGCCGTTCCGGGCCGCGCCGGAACGGCTCGAAGAGGCCGGGCACCTCTTCCGGGTCCAGGACCGGTCCGGTGTTGGCGACCTCGATGAAGGCCAGCCGGCCGACGACACCGGTGGTGATCGTCGCCGTGCCGCCCGGGTGGTTGTGGCGTACGGCGTTGGCCAGCAGGTTCAGTGCGATCTGCTGGAGGAGGGAGGGATCGCCCTCGACCGGCGCGGGTGCGGGGTGTGCGGTGATCCGGACCGTCGTCGTCCGGGCCTCTTCGGCGAGGTCCCCGACGGCACCCCCGGCGATGTCCGCGAGGTCGACCGGGTGCGGTGTCAGGTTCTGGCTCTCACCCCGGGCCAGGGTCAGCAGGGCGTCGATCAGGCGCTCGGTGCGTGCGTTGGCCTCCAGTGCGCGGTGCAGTGCGGGTTGCAGGTCCGGGGGGACCCGGCCCTGGGCCAGGGGGATCTCCAGGGCGGTGCGCTGCACGGTGAGGGGGGTGCGCAGTTCGTGCGAAGCGTGGGCGGTGAAGTGGCGTTGTGCGGTGAAGCTGCGGTCCAGGCGGTCGAGCATGGCGTCGAAGGTGTCGCCGAGTTCGCGGACCTCGTCGTGCGGTCCGCTCAGGTCGAGCCGTTCGTCCAGGGTGCTTCCGGTGCTGATGCGCCGGGCGGCGGCGGTGACCTGGGTGAGGCGGTGCAGTGAGCGGCGGCTGGCCCACAGGGCGAGCAGTGCCGCGAGGGCGGTGAAGAGGGCGAGGAGCAGGAGGGATCGGATCAGCAGGTCGTTGAGGACGCTGTGCTGGAAGTCCTCGAAGGCTTCGGAGGGGGTGGTGGGCATGGCCTCCGAGGTGCCCGGCGGCAGGGGGGCGGGGCTCTGTGCCGGATCGAGGGGTCCGGTGTCCGGGACGCCGGGAGGCTCGGCTGCCGGGAGGAGGTCGGCGGTCGGGACGACGAGGTAGCGGTTGTCCTCGATGAGCTGCCGCGAGCTCAGCCAGTTCAGGAGGAGCAGTCCTGCGCCGAGGACCGCGAAGAGCGCGGTGGTCGTCAGCGTCAGCCGCCCGCGCAGCGGCAGCCGGTACAGGGCGGGGCGGGTACGGGCCCGGTGGCCGCGGATCACAGCCGGTAGCCGAAGCCGGGGTCGTGCTGGATGAGCGGTGGTTCGCCCAGTTTGCGGCGCAGAGCGTGCACGGTGACCCGTACGGCGGTGGTGGCCGGGTTCAGTGCCGCGTCCCACAGCCTGTCCCGTAGTTCCTCGGTGTCGACGGGCGCGCCGTCCGCCCGCAGCAGCAGTTCCAGTACGCCGAGTTCCCTGGGCGTCAGCTTCAGCGGGCGGCCGTCGCGTTCGGCGACCCTGCGGACGGTGTCCAGGCTGACGCCGTGGCGGCTCAGCACGGTGGTGGCGCTGCCGTGGGAGGAGCGTCGGCCGAGGGCCCGGAGCCGGGCGATCAGTTCCAGGTAGGAGAAGGGCTTGGCCATGTAGTCGTCGGCGCCCTGGCCGAGGCCGTCGACCAGGTCGGAGAGGCTGTCGGCGGCGGTGAGCATCAAGATCCTGGCCGGATAGCCGGCAGTGTTCAGGGCCCGGCAGACGGAGTCCCCGCTCAGATGGGGCAGATCCCGGTCCAGGACCAGTACGTCGTATCCGGCGGCGGCCGTCATCTCCAGCGCGTGGGCACCGTCGTGCGCGACATCGCAGATCATGCCTTCCACACGCAGGCCGTCGGCCAGCATCTCGGCCAGCTCCACCTCGTCCTCGACGATGAGTACTCGCATGTCGTCCGTCCCGCTCCACTCGACCGTGCCGTGCGCTGCCCCGTCTGCGAACCCGCTGGTCAAGGATCCCTCGGACGACGTTAGCCACCGGTTAGGCGCAGCTCACCGATGGCTAACCCGGCACTGCGTAGAACTGGTGGACGTCATGTCACGTCATCTTCGAGATCCGGCAGGGAGCAGAAATATGCGCAGTCGAACCGGACGAGTCCTCATGGCGGCAGCCGCCGCGAGCGCGGCACTGGTGATGAGTGGCTGTTCCTCGCAGGAGGCCGCGCCCAAGGTCGCCGGGGGCGACGGATCGGGCAAGAGCAAACCGCAGGACGACAACGCGGTCCGCCGGGCCTGGGTGACCTGCATGCACGGTCAGGGACGCAACGAGGTCCAGCAGGACAAGGACGGCACCATCTTCACCCCCGCCACCGCAACCGGCGGCGATGCCGACGTCGCCGCGTACGAGGCGGCGGCCAAGGTCTGCGACGAGAAGGTGCCCGGCATCCACCAGGCCAAGGCGAAGATCAATCAGAAGTTCGTCGACGAGGCGCGTGCCTGGGTCGCGTGCGGGCGGAAGAACGGCTACTCGGAGCTCCCCGACCCCGACCCGAAGACCGGCGTCCTCCTCATCCCACGGCTGAAGTTCGACGCTGCCAAGTGGGACGCGATCCAGCCGGCGTGCAGCAAGCTGCCCGCGCCCGGCTACTCGATCGGCGAGTGACCGTGCCCGAGACCGTCGAGTCCGCCGCCCCCGTCGCTGCCGGTACGCAAGGCACCAGGCCGAAGAAGCGCCGCAGGACGGTCGTCCCGCTCGTCCTCATAGCCGCGCTCGCGGGGACCGCCGCGTGGGGCGCGACCCGACCCTGGGCGGGCAAGGGCTCCGTCGCCGAGCGGTCGTCCGCCGACCACGGAACGGTGGTGGTGGAGAAGGGATCGCTGTCCAGCGGCATCCAGGTCGCCGGGGCCCTCAGCTACGACACACCCACTCCCGTGGTCGGCTCCGGCCAGGGAACGATCACCGCCCTGCCCGCCGTCGGCTCCGCCGTCAAGGCGGGCGGCAAGCTCTACGAGGTCGACGGACGGCCCGTCGTCCTCATGACGGGGGACCGGCCCATGTGGCGTGAGCTGGGCCCCGGCGCGGGCGACGGCCCCGATGTGAAGCAGCTCAAGAGCAACCTGGTCAAGCTCGGCCACGCGGGCGGCCTCGGACTGGCCGTCGACGAGAAGTTCACGGAGGGCACCGCCACCGCCGTCAAGCGGTGGCAGAAGGCCCTGGGCGTGAAGGAGACCGGGACCGTGGCGCCCGGCAGCGTCGTCATGCTGCCGCTGGCCGCCGTGCAGGTGCAGAGGCTCGGCGCCCAGCTCGGTTCCGCCCTCGGGGCGGGGTCGGTGATGACCGTGAGCGGCACCGACCTCGTCGCGGTCGTACAGCCGGCAGAGAATCAGCTGTCCCAGTTCAAACCCAACGGCAAAGTGGTGGTCAACCTCTCCGGGGGCGGCACCGTCGAGGGGCGCATCCGCTCCCTGATCCGCGGCGGCGACGCCGGCGGAGGGGACGGCGGGGCCGGCGGGTCCGGCGGGGCCGGCGGTGGGGGTGGCCAGCAGAAGACCTCCGTCACCATCGTGCTGGACAGCCAGGAGAAGGCCCAGCCGGCCGGACCCTCCTCCGTGACGGTCAACGTCGTCGGCGAGACCGCCGCCGACGCCCTCATCGTCCCGGTCACCGCGCTGCTCGCCCTGGATGGCGGCGGCTACGGCGTCAAGGTCGTCGAAGGCGCCACCAGCCGACTGGTCAAGGTCCAGCTGGGACTGGTCGCCGACGCCAAGGCGCAGATCACCGGTGACGTGAAGAGCGGCGACCAGGTCGTGATCCCCAAGTGACCCTGACACCTACCCGGGGCCGGGTACCCGTGCTGGAGCTGACCGGCGTCGTCAAGGAGTACCCGGTCCCGGGATCGCCGCCGCTGCGGATCCTGCACGGCATCGACCTCACCGTCGAAGCCGGTGAACTCCTCGCCGTCGTCGGCCCCTCCGGCTCGGGCAAGTCCACCCTCCTCGCCCTCCTCGGTTCCCTCGACCGGCCCACCGCGGGCCGGCTGCGGTTCGAAGGACGCGACCTGTCCGGTCTCTCCGACCACGAACTGGCCGCGCTGCGCGCACACCGGATCGGCTTCGTCTTCCAGCAGTTCTTCCTGCTCCCCGGACTCACCACGGTCGAGAACGTCGCCACCGGCCTCCTCTACAACGGCACCCGGGACGCACGACGGCGCGAAGCGGCCGTCGAAGCCCTGCGCGAGGTGGGTCTCGGCCACCGCCTCGATCACCGCCCCGACCAGCTCTCCGGAGGGGAGAAGCAGCGCGTCGCGATCGCCCGCGCCCTCGTGGGCCGCCCCGCCCTGCTGCTCGCCGACGAACCCACCGGGGCACTGGACAGCGCCTCCGGCGCGGCCGTCGTCGACCTCCTGCGCGCCCTCAATGACAACGGCACCACCGTCGTCGTCATCACCCACGACCGCGACCTCGCCGCCTCCTTCCCCCGGCGCATCGGCATCCACGACGGCCGCATCGACTTCGACGAACGCCGCCCGCACCCCGCAGGAGCCGACCGATGACATCCACGTCTCCCCTGCGCCGGACCCGGCTGCGCCCAGCGGACCTGCTGCGCCTGGGCATGATCGGACCGCGCACCCGCAAGATGCGCACCGCCCTGTCCGCCCTCGGCATCTCCCTGGGCATCGCCGCCGTCATCGCCGTGACCGGCATCTCCTCCTCCAACCAGGCCCATCTGCTGGCCCGCCTGGACCAGCTCGGCTCCAACCTGATCACCGTCGGCCCCGGGAAGGACCAGAACCAGCAGCCCGTACCGCTGCCGTCCACGGCCGAGAAGATGCTCGCCAACATCGCTCCGGTGCAGCAGGTCACCGCGACCGGCGCCACCAAGGCCGAGGTCTACCGCAACGACCTGGTACCGAAGGAGCAGACCGGCGGCATCACCGTGCTGGCCGCCCGGCTGAACCTCCTCGACGTCCTGCACGCCACCCTGCGCAGCGGGAAATGGCTGGACAAAGCGAGCGAGAACCTTCCCGTGACCGTGCTCGGCGACCAGGCCGCAGAGCGCCTCGGTGTGACCGCGCCCGGCGAGCGGGTCTGGCTGGGCGGACAGCCGTACGTGGTCACGGGGATCCTGACACCGAACGAGCTGGCCCCCGAACTCGCCACGGCCGCCCTGGTCGGCTGGCCCCACGCGACGGCCCACCTGGGCGCGGACGGCACTGCTGTCACCGTCTACCTGCGCTCCCATCCCGAACGCGTCCCCGACGTCCAGGCCGTGGCCGGCGCCACCGCGAACCCCGCCAACCCGGGCAAGGTGGCCGTAAGCCGCCCTTCCGACCTCCTCACGGCACGCAACGAGACAGAGGGAGCACTCACCGGACTCGTCCTCTCCCTCGCCGGAGTCGCCCTGCTCGTCGGCGGGGTCGGCATCGCCAACACCATGGTCGTCGGTGTCATGGAACGCCGCGGCGAGATCGGACTGCGCCGCGCACTGGGCGCCAGGGGCGGACAGATCGCCGTCCAGTTCCTGCTGGAGGCGGTACTGATGGGCTTCATCGGAGGCATCGGCGGGCTGATCGTCGGCAGCCTCACCGTCTACGGTTACGCCCTGGCCCAGGGATGGCCGGCCTCCATCCCGCTCTACACGATCGTCGCCGGCCCCGTCGTCTCCGTCATGGTCGCCGCCCTCGCCGGCATCTACCCCGCCCTGCGCGCGGCCAAGGCCTCCCCGACGGACGCCCTGCGCTCAGCCTGAGGAGAGACCTGGAGCCGCACCGGTCCTTCCCCGGCCCCTCTGGTCCGGGGTGATTCCAGCAGCGGTGTCCAGGCCGATCGGGGTCCGCTCGTGGACGAACTCCCGCTCGGCTTCCGCCATCGCGGCGAAGACCGAATCAGCCCTTCTGGAGGTGGGCGGCGATCATGGCCAGGTCGTTGGCGATGGGGTGTGGTCGAGGTCGGTGTAGGCGACCGTGCCGTCGGGGGCGGTCCGGCCGCCCATCGTGAGGTCGCCCTGCGCGACCAGGTCCAGGTCGCCGGTCAGCGTGGAGCCGCGGCGCTCGCCGACCGCGTAGAGCGGGGTCACGAAGCGGTGGTCGGCGCCCAGCGTCCGCCAGGTTCCGGACACCACGAACAGCTTGGCCGTGGACCCGGGGATGAAGAACGTCTCGGGTGACAGGCTGTGCACCGCCCGGCCGCCGGCGGGGTCGGTCTCCAGGAGGTCCCACCGGGCGTGGCGGTACTCCGGCTTGTGCATGATCGCCGTGATCCGGGGGTCGAGCCCGCCGGCCGCGTCGTCGTCGGACGGCGCGGACGCCGTGGTGCCCGATCCGGCGGCCGGGCCCGAGGTCAGGGCCACGAGCGGCAGGGCCGCGCAACCGGCGGCGACGCGGCGCCCGAGGCATCGGGCCTTCGCTCCTCGCACCACAGCGCGCCCCCGTTCCTCGCGACGCTCGCCCGCCCGGGTCTGTGACCAGCGTGGCACGTCCCCGCAGGGGCCGCACATCACCCGTACGCCGACCCGGCCCAGGGGACCGGGTCCCGTCCGCGGACCCCCGCGGCGCGGCGCGCGGGCGCGGCGGCGCGGGGGTGCGGGGGTGGGATCAGCCCTTGGCGAGGAGGGCGTTCATACGGGTGATCTCGGCGCTCTGGGAGCTGATGATCGCGGCGGCCATGTCCTTCGCCGGACCGTACGCGCCCGCGGACTGCTCGGTGCGGGCCATGGCCACGGCGCCTTCGTGGTGCTTGACCATCATCCGGAGGAAGGCCCCGTCGAACTCCTTGCCGGAGGCCTTGGTCAGTTCGTCCATCTCGCCGCCCGTCATCATCCCGGGCATGGCGTGCCCGCCGTGACCGGCGTCGGCTGCGGGGACCTGCTGCCCCCAGGCCGTCAGCCAGCCCGAGAGGGTCTTGATCTCCGGGTCCTGCGCCTTCCTGATCTCCTCGGCGAGTGCCTTGACATCGGGCGATCCGGCGCGGGTCGCGGCCAGGTCGGCCATCTCGACCGCCTGGCGGTGGTGGGGGACCATCTCCTGGGCGAAGGCCGTGTCGGCGGCGTTGTTGCCGCCCCGGCCGGGCGTGGCGGAGGCGGAGGACGGCGCGGAGGGCGTGGCGGACGCCGGGGAGCCGACGGCGTGGCCGTCGTGCGTGGGGGCGCCCGCGGAGGAGTCCTTCGCGGAGTCGGTGCCGCAGGCGGCGAGCACGAGGGCGGCGGTCGCCGCCGCGGCCACGGCGGCGGTGCGGCGGACGAGGGAACGCTGGAAGGTCATGGTGGTGCTGCTCCTGTGCTGGGGTCTGAGGAATGGCTCGGCGGCACGGATGCCGGAGCCGTCTCATATGCGCAGGAGCTGCAGTTCGCTGAGGGAGGGAGGGGCGCGCCCCCGGACCGCGGACCCGGGTACGGTCCCGTGCGCGGCCGCTGCCACGGCCGGGAGGGTCCCGGGGGCGGGCGCCGGGGAGGGCAGGGCCGGGGCTCCGGCCGTGCCGGGCGCCGCGCAGGTCGGGTCGGCGTGCAGGCCGTGTCCGCCGGAGCCGCCCTCTTCGGGGCATGCGCAGGGACCGGCCGGGACGTGGTCCTCGGCCGCCCGGTGGGCGGCCGGTGCCGCCGCGGGCGTGGTGTGCCCGGAGGCCGGTGTCAGCGGCCCGGGGCCCAGGCCGTGCATGGCGACGATCCCGGTGAGCAGGGCGAACAGCAGGAACAGGCGCGCGGGCAGCCCGTGCCGCCCGTCCCGTCGCCGCGCCCGTGTGCTCATGCCCGCATCGTAGGCGACCGGGCGGGATACTCCAAAGGGGTAGGGGGTATGTGGGCGCGGTCGTCGGGTGTCAGGCCGGAGTGGCGCGGACGAGGACCAGGGAGCCCTCGTAAGCCGGGAGGCGGCGCAGGTGGCCGTGGCGCTCGTCCCAGGCCCCGGAGTCCAGGTCGCGGCGCAGGGATTCGGTGAACCGCCGGCGCACCCCGTCGTCGACGAAGCTCCACGCCGAACAGGCCTGGCGGGCGGCCGGGTCGAGGAGCATCTCGGGGCGGCCGTAGTACGCCTCGTTGAAACCGTCGGTGCAGTCCAGCGGAATCGGAACGGATTCCACGATCCCGGTGCCGCCGAGGGCGGCGGCCATGTCCTCGATCGGCGGGTAGCGGCGCGCCTCGGTGTCCAGTACCTCGGGCGCGTAGGAGTACAGCCAGAAGTCGCGCACCAGCTTCGGGTCGCAGGTCAGGATGACCACCGGGCCGCGCGTCACGCGCCGCATCTCGCGCAGGCCGGCCCGTACGTCGGTCCACTGGTGCACGCTGAAGAGGGTCATCGCGCCGTCGAACTCCCTGTCCGCGAAAGGCAGGTCCTCCGCCACGGCGTCGACCGCCCGGGACAGTCCGGCCGGGCGCTGGGCGCGCATCGCGCGGGAGGGTTCGACGGCGGTGACCGCGTGGGCGGCCGCCTCGTACGATCCGGAGCCGGCGCCCACGTTGATCACCGTACGGGCGTCCCCCAGGGCATCGGCGATGCGCCGGGCGATCCGGGGGTCCGGGCGCCGGTGGCCCGAGTAACCGCGGCCGATGCGGCCGTAGTCGACGTCTCCGGCACTGCCGTCCGCCCGGCGCTCGTTCATGGGGCCCACCTCGCTCGGTGCAGGAGTCGAAGGAGCGGCGCGTCGCCGGTCCGCCCTGCCTGTCCATATCGTGCATCTGCCACGTCAAATTCGGCAATGGGCTGGCAAATGCTTGGCTGAATAGTCGAATGGGGTGGTATTTGGTTGGGCGTTGTTCCGGCTCAGGGTGGCGTGGCGTGGCCCTTCGGCCGCTTCGCCTTCCTCCCCTCCTTCGCCTCCTTCGGTTCCTTCGGTCCGACCGGGCGCCCCTCGTGGAGTTCCAGCGGGCCCGAGCCCCGGGCCCCGGCCTTCAGGCAGGCCTTGATCTGACGGCGCAGCAGCGGCTTCACCAGGCCGCGCAGTTCGTCGCGGCGCGCCGTGCGCCACCGCAGCAGCTCGGACGGCTGCAGGCGGATCCGGGCGAGGACGTCCGGGTCGAGGACCCCGCCGTCGTAGAGGAAGCGGATCCGTGCCGGGAAACCGGGCCGGTGGGACCAGTTGACGGCGAGGAGGCGGCCCGGGGTCAGTTCCAGGCCGATCTCCTCGCGGACCTCGCGCGCGGCCGCGGCCCGGGGGGTCTCACCGAGGTCGCTGTCCACACCGCCGCCGGGCAGCAGCCAGCGGCCCGGTTCGCCGTAGCCGGGCTGTACGAGCAGGACCGCCCCGGCCCGATCGGTGAACAGCACGTTCGCGGCGGTGACGGCCTTGGGCCGGGCGGCGCGGTGGCCGGCCTCGTCGTAGCCGCCCGCGTGTTCCAAGGCGGCGCGGGCGGCCGGGTCGAGGCCGGCGGGGGAACCGGGCTGGGGGACGCCGCCGACCAGGTGGGCCAGGGAACCCGAGCGCAGCGCGGCCACGGCGGCGCGCAGCCGGGGGGCGATCCGGTCGGGGAGCCGCTCGGCTGCCTCCTCCGGGGTGAGCCAGTGGGCCCCGGTGATCTCCCCGTCGGCGAAGGAGATCCCCGCTATCCGGGCCGGGTCGAGCGGTCCGACCAGGTGGACGTGGACCACGAGCGAGCGGCCCGGCGCGCCGGGCGGGCAGGAGTCCACCGCGAGCAGCCGGCCGACCGGGACGGACAGGTCGAGCTCCTCCCTCAGCTCGCGGGCGAGCCCCTCCTCGGGGGTCTCGGTGTCCTCCACCGTGCCCCCGGGCAGTTCCAGGCCGTCCTTGTGGGACGTGGTCAGGACCAGGACCCGGCCCCGGAGGTCCAGCACCATCCCTGTCGCGGCGACGAGGGGGCCCGCCGGGCCGGCGTGGCAGGCGCGCACCGGTGCGGGGGAAGCGGGGGAAGGGGACGTGGCGGGCTCCGGTGACGGGGGCGGCGCGGTGGGGTCGGAGGACGGGCGGTCGGGCACGGCGGCGGCTCCTGGAGGCGGCGGCGAGCCGGGTACGGGCAGCACCCGGCCGTCAGGCATCAGTACCACGGCCGCCGGGCCGGCCGGGCGGCTCCGCCCCCGGTCAGGCCCGTGCCAGCAGCATGCCGCCCATCGTCACCATGGTGGCGGCCACCAGAGCGTCCAGCACCCGCCAGGCCCCCGGCCGGGCGAGCAGACCGCTCAGCAGCCGGGCGCCGTAGCCGAGCGCGCCGAACCAGATCAGGCTGGCGAGCGCGGCCCCGATGCCGAAGGCCCAGCGCAGGTCGCCCCGGTCCGCGGCCAGCGACCCGACCAGCAGGACGGTGTCCAGGTACACGTGCGGGTTGAGCCAGGTCATTGCCAGGCAGGTCAGCACCGCCGTACGGGCGGAGCCGGCGGCGGCGCCCTTCGCACTGAGGGCCGCGTCCGCGGAGGGGCGCAGCACCCGCCGCGCCGCGAGGAACCCGTAGCAGACGAGGAAGGTGCCACCGGCGATCGCGACGGCGGTCAGGGCGGCCGGCCAGGCGGTGACGAACGCGCCGACCCCGGCCACGCCGAGGGTGATGAGCAGCGCGTCGGAGACGGCGCAGATGGCGACCACGGCGAGCACGGCGTGCCGACGCGCCCCCTGACGCAGGACGAACGCGTTCTGGGCGCCGATGGCGACGATGAGGGAGAGGCCGGTGCCGAAACCGGCCAGGGCCGCTGTGGTGATGCCGTTGTTCATGGAACCGACCGTAGGCACGGCGTGGGGCCGCGTACAGCTAAAGATTTTTACGTACCATTAGCGCCTGTGATGGACGAGCTCCCCCTCGAACAGGTGCGGACCCTGCTCGCGGTCGTCGACGAGGGCACCTTCGACGCCGCGGCCTCCGCCCTGCACGTGACCCCCTCCGCCGTCAGCCAGCGGGTGAAGTCCCTGGAGCAGCGCACCGGGCGGGTGCTGCTGATGCGGACCAAGCCGGTGCGGCCGACCGAGTCGGGGGAGGTGGTGATCCGCTTCGCCCGGCAGCTCGCCCGCCTGGAGCGCGACGCGCGGGCCGAGCTGGGGATGGGCGCCGCCGACGGACTCGGCCCGGTGCGGCTGCCGATGGCGGTGAACGCGGACTCGCTCGCCACCTGGTTCCTGCCCGCGCTCACCCGGGTGCCGCAGGACCCGCCGGTCTGCTTCGAGCTGTACCGCGAGGACGAGGGCCATACGACGGCGCTGCTGCGCGAGGGCCAGGTGATGGCGGCCGTCACCTCCTCGCCGGACCCGGTCGCGGGCTGCACGGTGCGGGCGCTGGGCCTCGCGCGCTACCTGGCGGTGGCCGGCCCCGGCTTCGCCGCCCGGTACCTGACGGGAGCGCCGGCGCGGGACCTGTGCGAGGCCCCGCTGATCGTGTTCGACCGGCGGGACGAACTCCAGGACGCCTTCGTGCGAGGGCTGACCGGCGGCGCCGCGGGCGCCTCCCGGGCCCGGCACCACGTGCCGACCTCGGAGGGTTTCCGGGACGCGGTGGCCGCCGGGCTCGGGTGGGGACTGGTCCCGCAGACGCAGGCGGAGCCCCTGATCCGCTCCGGGCGGCTGCTGGAGCTGGCCCCCGAGCGCCCGCTGGACGTACCGCTGTACTGGCAGCAGTGGAAGCTGGACTCGCCCGCGCTGGCGCTTGTCGCGCGGGTGGTCGCCGAGAGCGCGCAGGAGGCCCTGCGGCCGGTGTGAGCGGGCGGACCGGTTCCGCGGTGGCAGACTGTCCGCTGATCCGCCGAAGGGGAGTACGTCCTTGTCCATGTTCAGCAACCTGCGCCGGGCCGTTCGACGCGGCTACCGGCGGGCCGTCGACCTCAGCCACCCCGCCCGCTCCCCGCTCGGCAGCGCCGTCGTCAACTGCCTCGTCTACCGCGACGGCATCCGCCAGGAGGACTGCGCCGAGGTGGAGGAGGCGCTGCGCCGGGTCCGCAAGACGGGCGACGGCTTCGTCTGGATCGGCCTGCACGAGCCGTCCCAGGCGGAACTCGCCGGACTCGCGGAGCTGTTCGGGCTGCACCCGCTCGCCGTCGAGGACGCCGTCAACGCGCACCAGCGCCCGAAGGTGGAGCGCTACGACGACACCCTCTTCGCCGTCTTCAAGACCGTGCGCTACGTCGAGCACGAGGAACTCACCGCGACCAGCGAGGTCGTCGAGACCGGCGAGCTGATGGCCTTCGTCGGCGGGGACTTCGTGATCACCATCCGGCACGGCGGCCGCGGCACCCTCGGCCCCGTCCGGGAGGCCCTGGAGGCGCAGCCGGAGCAGCTGGCCAAGGGCCCGGCGGCGGTGCTGCACGCCATGGCGGACCACGTCGTCGACGACTACGTGGCCGTCACCGACGCCGTGCAGAACGACATGGACGCCGTCGAGACGGCCGTGTTCAGCGAGCACGGCGGGCGCGGCGACGCGGGCCGGATCTACCAGCTCAAGCGCGAACTCCTCGAACTGCGCAGGGCGGTCGCGCCGCTGAGCCGGCCGCTCCAGCACCTCGCCACGGAGCCGATACCGGTCATCCCGGCCGAGGCCCGCGCCTACTTCCGCGACGTCTCCGACCACCTGCTGCGCGCCACCGAGCAGATCAACGCCTACGACGGCCTCCTCGACTCCGTCCTCCAGGCGCACCTCGCGCAGGTGACGGTCGCCCAGAACGAGGACATGCGCAAGATCACCGCCTGGGCGGCCATCGTCGCCGTCCCGACCATGGTCTGCGGGGTCTACGGCATGAACTTCGACAACATGCCCGAACTGCACTGGACCTACGGCTATCCGATCGTGGTCGCCGTGATGGCGGCCGCCTGCTTCGTCATCCACCGCGGCTTCCGGCGCAACGGCTGGCTCTGACCGGGGGCCGCACCCGCGGACCGCGTGGCCGTCCACGACGCCACCGGGACCGCCCGGCACTGCGCCCGTGAGTCCCGGGGCCGGTGTCACAGGCGTGTCCTAGCCTCGGGGGCGAACGGCTCCCACCACCACGCGGAAGGCGGGCACGATGGCCTCGCTGCCACAGAAGATCACCACGTTCCTGATGTTCGAGGGCAGGGCGGAAGAGGCGATGACCCTCTACACCTCGCTGTTCGAGGACTCCGGGATCCTCGACGTCACCCGTTACGGGGCCGAGGGGCCCGGCGAGGAGGGCACGGTGGTGAAGGCCACCTTCTCGCTCGCCGGCCAGCGCCTCATGTGCATCGACAGCCACGTCAAGCACGCCTTCGGCTTCACCCCCGCCGTGTCGCTCTTCGTGGAGTGCGAGAGCGCCGCCGAGATCGACCGCCTCTACGGGGCCCTCCTCGAAGGGGGCGAGGAGCTGATGCCCCTGGACTCGTACGGCTTCAGCCCCCGGTTCGGCTGGCTCAACGACCGCTTCGGCGTCTCCTGGCAGCTGAACCTGCCCGCGGAGCCGACCGCCTGACCGGGTGTGCCGGGATCAAGGGTGCAGGGCTCGGGCCAGGAAGTGGTCCGGGGCGTCCTCGTACTCCGCGAGACGCCAGCCCGTCGCCTCCAGGGCCGGGCGGAGGTTGGGCTCGGCCAGGGGGTCGTCGGGGCTGACCGGGCGGCCGTGGCGGGCGGCGCGTTCGGCCCGGCCCGAGGGGTGGAACAGCAGCAGCTCCCCGCCGGGCGCGGACACCCGGGCCCACTCGGCGAGCGCGGGGCGCGGCTTCGGCAGGTGGTCCAGCAGACCGGCGGCGAAGATGCCGTGCACCGTGCCGGCGGCCAGCGGCAGCCGCGCGCAGTCGGCGACCAGCAGCAGTCGCCCCGGGCCGGTCCGGCCCTCGCGGGCGGCCGCCGTGAGCATGGCGGGCGTGAGGTCGACGCCGAGGACCGTGCCGGAGGCGCCGACCAGCCCGCGCAGCGCGGGCAGCGCACGGCCGCTGCCACAGCCGAGGTCGAGCGCGGTCCGGCCCTCCGCGAGGCCCATCCGGGACACGGCCGCCTCGTAGGCCGGGGTCTGGTAGGCGAAGCGCTCCTCCCAGGCGTCGGCACGCGGCGTGAAGAAGGCCCGGGTGGCGGTGTGCTCGGCCCGCCCGGCCACCAGTGCCGCGAACCTCCCGAGCAGCCCCCCGGCCCCGTCGCCCTCCGGCGGGGCCGCGAGCCCCCACGCGCTGCCGCCGACCCGGAACGCCGGGGCCGGTGCGGGGTGGCCGTCACCCCCGTCCGGGCCCCCGTCCGGGCCGCCTTCCCCGCCGCCTTCCGGGCCTCCTTCCGGACTTCCGTCCGGGCCTCCGTCGCCGCCGCCGAGCAGCGGATCGGCGGCTTCCGGGGTCCGGCGCGCGGGCGGCCGTGATCCGCCTGCCGCGCGGGCCAGCAGGTCCGCCCCGCCGCCGAGGGCCAGCACCGGCACCTCCGCGGCCAGCGCCTCCCGCAGCAGGGGGAGTGCCTCCGGGGTGTCCCCGGTCAGCACCAGGCCCTCGATGTCCTTGAGCCCGGCCGGGAGCGGATCCCCCGACCACGGGTCACAGCGCCGGATCTCCGGCCCGGACGGCGCACCCGTGTCCAGGGCGGGGGCGAGCGGGTCGGGGGCGGGCGCGGGTGCGTGACGGATCACGACGAGGGCCATCGGCGCCTCCTGCTGTCGGTGCGGGCGGGCCGGGGGCCCGGGCGGTGGGGTGTACGTGAGAGCTTCTGCGGCCGATGAGGGTCGCATGTGCGCAAGGATGCCCCGAACCCGCCCGCATGTGCCAGAGTCCCGCCCACCCGCCCCGCGCGCCGTGGCCCGCGCCGGGGCCGCCGGTCGTCCGGGCCCGCCGGTCGTCCGGGCCCGCCGGACGCCCGGGTCGGCGGCCGGCCGTCAGTGGGGGAGGGGGAGGAGCATCAGCGGGGGGCCGGTCGGGGCGGGGGAGCCGCCCGCGGGTTCCAGGGTCAGGCCGACCGCCGTCGCGCGGCCCAGGGGAGCCGTCAGGACGGTCGCCCCGTCGCCGCCCAGGAGCCCCGCCGGCCGCATCGTGCCCCCGTCGGCCAGCCACAGCTGGTAGGTCCGCCCCTCGGGGGCCGCCGGCAGCCCGGAGCCGAGGAAGGCCGCCCGGTCCCGGGACGGGGACGTCACCACCGTCGCTGTGGCGCCGGACGCCGACCGCCTGATCACCGTACGGGCGTCCGGCGCGGCCAGTACCGCCGTCAGGTCCTGGAGCGCTTCGGCCGACTGGCGGGCCCGCTGGTGTTCCCACACCGCGGTCCCGCCGAGGGCCAGCACCCCGGTCAGGCAGGCCGCGAGCGCCAGCGGCAGCGCACGTCGGCGCAGGGTGGCGATGCCCCGGCGGGCCGGCGACAGCTGCCGGACCCCGTCGATGCGCCCCAGGACCGCCGCCCGCATCCCCGGTGGGGCGGGCAGGGCCACGCCCGCGCCGAGCCGGGCGGCGGTAGCCGCGAACTCCCGTACGTCCTGAGCGCATTGGGAGCACCGCTCCAAGTGCCGCTCGAACGCGTCCCGTTCGGCCCGGTCCAGCGCGTTCAGGGCGTAGGCCCCGGAGAGTGCGTGCAGCTGCTCGGCGCCGGTTCTCGTGCGGCTCATGCCGTGACCCCCATGCAGTCGCGCAGCCGGATCAGACCGTCGCGCAGCCGTGTCTTGACCGTGGGCAGCGGGGTGTGGAGGGTCTCGGCGACCTCCCGGTACGTCAGCCCCCCGTAGTAGGCCAGGCTGACGGCCTGGCGCTGGAGTTCGGTCAGCCCGCGCACGCAGCGGCGCACCTGTTCCCCCTCCAGCCGGATCTCCACCTGCTCGCTCACCTCGTCGTAGGGGCGGGCGTGTTCGCGCGCCGCGGTGTCCTGTTCGCGGGCGGTCGCGGCCTGCGCCGAGCGGACCCGGTCCACCGCGCGCCGGTGCGCGATGGTCAGCACCCAGGTCATGACGGTGCCCTTGTCGGGGCGGTAGCGCGGGGCCTGTCGCCAGACCTCGATCAGGACCTCCTGGGTGACCTCCTCGGACTGCGCCCGGTCCCGCAGCACCTTGACGACGATCCCGTGGACGGGGCCCGCGATCACGTCGTAGAGCGCGGCGAAGGCGTCCTGATCGCCGCGGGCGACGTGCTCCATGATTCCGGGGAGGTCGGGGGCGGACCGTTCCTGCGGTGCGCCGAAGGGGATCGTCCGCCTCACGCGCGCCCCCTCCGGCCGTGACCTGCGGGGCGGCGTCGCGTACGGGTCATGGCGGTCCTCCGGGGCGGTGGCGGCGTCGGTCATGGAGGACTTCGGAGCCGACACCCGAGCGGATTGGTCTCCTCCGGACTTCTTTCCCGGGGGGTGTCGGCCGCCACGAATGTCTGGTAGGAAAGTTTCCTAACGGAGCCGGGACAGGCTCAACCACCGTACGGAGGCCCTGTGTTCACTCCCCGCCGCAAGACCATGACGATCGGCGCCCTGATCGGCGCCGCGCTCCTCGCCGCCCCCGTCGCCGCGCACGCCACCGCCGCACCGGCGGCGGCACCGGCGTCGGCCGCCCCCGTCGCGGCGGCGGCGACCGGGCTCGACGACCCGGCGAAGAAGGACATCGCCATGCAGATCGTCTCCAGCGCGGAGAACTCCTCGCTGGACTGGAAGGCGCAGTACAAGTACATCGAGGACATACGCGACGGGCGCGGCTACACCGCCGGCATCATCGGCTTCTGTTCCGGCACCGGCGACATGCTCGACCTCGTCGAGTACTACACGCAGGTCAAGCCCGGCAACGTGCTCGCCAAGTACCTGCCCGCCCTGCGCAAGGTCAACGGCGGCGACTCGCACGCCGGCCTCGACCCCAACTTCACCAAGGACTGGGCCAAGGCCGCCGTCGACGGCGAGTTCAAGAAGGCGCAGGACCACGAGCGCGACCGCGTCTACTTCAACCCCGCCGTCGGCCAGGGCAAGAGCGACGGCGTCGGCACCCTCGGCCAGTTCATCTACTACGACGCCATCGTCATGCACGGCGACGGCAGCGACTCCACCAGCTTCCGCAACATCCGCAAGCGGGCCCTGACCAAGGCCAAGCCCCCGGCCCAGGGCGGCAACGAGACCACCTGGCTGAACGCCTTCCTCGACGCCCGCGTCTGGGCGATGAAGCAGGAGGAGGCGCACAGCGACACCAGCCGCGTCGACACCGCGCAGCGGGTCTTCCTGAAGAAGGGCAACCTGAACCTCAACACCCCGCTCGACTGGAAGGTCTACGGGGACTCCTTCCACATCGGCTGACCACCGCCCACCCGCCCGCTCCGCGGCCCGGGACGAGACCCCTCTCCGTCCCGGGCCCCGGCCCGGCGGCGCAGCGCCCAGCCGGCCAGCACCGCCGCGCCCGCCAGCCCGTACGCCACCTCCACGGTCGCCCCGCCCAACGGCACCCGGCCCACGTACACGACCGCCCCGGCGACTGCCACCCCCAGCCACTCGGCCCGGCCGTCCAGCGCCACCAGGGCCACCAGCAGCAGCGCGTACCAGGAGTACCCCGGCGTCATCAGCAGGAAGGCCGTCCCCGTCACCAGCAGGGCCCCGCTCCACGGCCGTTCGGGATCCCCGCGCCACCAGACGTACGCCACCACCGCGAGCATCCCGGCCACCACCGCCGGGACCGCCCACGCGTCCGGCAGCACCAGCCGCAGCAGCGCGTACCGGCCGCCCGCGCCCGGATCCCCGTACCCCTCCTCCTCGGCGTAGCCGCCCAGGTATCCGAAGACCGACGAGCGAGACCACAGCACGTACGGCAGGTACGCCAGCCCCACCACCGCCGCCGCGGGCAGCAGCAGCACCGCCGCGTCCCGCCACCGCCGTACGCCGGCCAGCGCGCCGGGCAACAGGACCGAGGGCAGCAGCTTCGCCGCCACGGCCAGGCCGAACAGGGCCCCGCCCAGGGCCCGTCGGCGCACCACCACCCCCAGCGCGGCCACCGACAGCAGCACGGCGAGCCCGTCCACGTGCGCGTTGTTCACCGCCTCCACCGCCACCGCCGGACACCACGCCCACCAGGCCGCCGTCCGGGGGTCCGCGCCCCGGCGCCGCAGGATCAGCAGCAGCGCCACGGTCACCGCGAACGCCGTCAGGGCCCCGCCGACCTGGAGCGCCTTGTGGCGCACGCCGGGCGGGGAGAGGAAGTGCACCAGGGCGAAGTACCCCTCCGCGACGGGCGGGTAGATGGTGTGCACCACGGGCCGGTTGATCCGGGTGCAGACCCCCGGCTCGACGATGACCCGGGCGGGTCCGGCGCAGGCGGCGGGAGTGTGGGGGAAGAGCCAGGCATCGCGCAGGGGACGCAGCGCCGGATCCGCCGGGGCGCGGTCGTACGGGGAGGTCCCGGCGGCCTGGACCCGGCCGTCCCAGGCGTAACGGAAGGAATCGGTACTGGTCAGCGGCGGCCCGGCGAGCCCCGCCCCGGCGACCGCCAGCGCCCCGGCCAGCAGCAGGGGGACCACGCGGCGGGCCGGGACCCGTCGCAGCGACCACACGGCCGCCCCGAACAGGGCCCAGGCGGCGGCGTACCAGCCGAGGAGCCCGGCCGGGTCGGTGAAGTACGCGTCGTAGCGGACGGCGGCGACGAGCACGCCGGTCAGCGCGGTGAGCAGCAGCACGGTCACGGCGACCGGGATGCGGGCGGCGGCCTGGGGGCGGGGGCCCGGACGGGGGCGGAGGCGGGGGTGGTCCATGGTCGCCAGCCTGGCAGCGCGGGCCGCCGCAAGACCCCTGACCGGGCCCGGTGTCCGCGTTTCGTAAGGTGCCGGACGCCCTGCGCCGGGCCCCGGGACGGTGTGATGGGGAGCATGACTTCCGACCCCCCACCGCCCTGCGACCCGTCGCCCACGGACGGCCCCGCGAACGCCCCCGCGCACGACTACTCCGACGACCCCGGGCCGTTGCCGCCCGGACAGGGGGCGTTCGGCCGGGTGCAGGCGGCCCTGGCGGCCGGGCGCCCGCCCGGCTTCGCCGGCCGCCTGCACGACGCCCGCACCGCCACCGCCGTCGGCCGCCCGCTCGCCGCCGCCTTCGCCGTCTGCTTCGTGACCGGGCTGATCAGCCACTACCTCCAGCACCCGCCCGCCTGGGCCGCCGACTCCCTCCCCACCCGGCCCGCCTGGGGCTACCGGCTCACCCAAGGCCTGCACATCGCCTCCGGACTCGCCGCGATCGTGCTGCTCCTCGTCAAGCTGTGGACCGTCTACCCCCGGCTCTTCGCATGGCCGCCCGTGCGCGGCGTACGGCACGCCCTGGAGCGGCTGTCGGTGGCCGTCCTGGTCGCGACCGCCGTACTGGAGGTCTCCTCCGGACTCCTCAACATCGTGCAGTGGTACCCCTGGCCGTTCGGCTTCGTCGAGACGCACTTCGCCCTCGCCTGGGTCGTGACCGGATCCATCCTGCTGCACATCGCCGTCAAGGCCCCCGAGATCAGGGACCACTGGACCGCGCGTTCGCCCGGCACCCGCCTGCTGCCCGCCGCGGACGGGCCGGACCGGCGTTCGCTGCTCCTCGGGACGGCCGCCGCCGTCGGCGCGGTCACGGTGACCACCGTCGGCCAGTCCTTCACCCCGCTGGCGTTCCTCGACCTGCTGGGCCCCCGGCACCCGGGCCACGGGCCCCAGGGCCTGCCCGTCAACCGGACGGCCGCCGCGGCCGGGATCGGGCCCGACCGGCTGCGCGACTGGCGGCTGGAGGTGCGCGGCCCCCGCCCGTACACGCTGACGCTCCCCCAACTGCGCGCCCTGCCGCAGGTGCGGGCCGACCTGCCGATCGCCTGTGTGGAGGGCTGGAGCGCCCAGGCGGCCTGGAGCGGGGTACGGATCCGCGACCTGCTCGCCCGCGCGGGCGCACCGCCGGGCGCCGCGCTGCGCGTCACCTCGATGGAGACCGGCGGCGCCTACCGCGTCATGGAGATGGGACGGGACCATGCCGAGGACCCGCTCACCCTGCTCGCGCTGGAACTCAACGGGCAGGTGCTGTCTCCCGACCACGGCTACCCGGCGCGGATCATCGCGCCGAACCGGCCCGGGGTGCTGCAGACCAAGTGGGTCACCCTGCTGGAGGTGCTGTGAAGGCGCTCCGTCGCGCACTGGGCGCCCTCGGTCTGCTCCTGATCGCGGTCGGGGGCCGGCTGGTGGCCGCCCTGCCCGACCCGATGGACGTGCTCGTCTGGCTCGGCGGCTCGCTCGTCCTGCACGACGGGGTGATCGTCCCGCTCGTACTGGCAGCCGGACTGCTCCTCGCCGCGGCCCCCGCGCGGGGACCCGTACGCGGTGGGCTGATCACCGGGGGCGTGCTGGTGCTCGTCACGCTGCCCGCGCTCCTGCGGCCGGGGGTCCCGGCCAACCCGACGGCCCTGCCGCTGCCGTACGGGCGGAACCTGCTGATCGTGCTGGGCGCGGTGGCGGCGGTCACCGTCGCCGTCGTGACCGCCTCGCGCCGACGGGCCCGCGGCCGCCCGGACACCGGAACCAGGACCGGTGGCGGGCCGGGAGGGGCCGGACGCCGATGGGCGGAAAATCGGGGGCGGCGGCGGGGATCCGGTGCCTAGGCTCGGCCCATGCCGACCGAGCCGACGCAGCACACGCAGCAGCCGCAGCCGATCGAACCGGGCACCGAACTCCCGCGGGTCAGGGCCTTCCTGACCGCCTTCGCGCGCCGTCAGGCGGCGCGGACCGTCGAGTTCCCGGGCGGGTTCGCCGCCCTCGACGACGCCTTCGCCCGCACCTGGTCCGCCAACCAGATCGTGGTCGAACGGGCCGTCGACCCCGGGGCGCTGCCCGCACGGGCCGAGGAACTCCTGGGTCACCTGGGGCACCGGATGGTCTCCGTCTTCGACGACGTCACCGCGGCGGCCTGCGGGCCGTGGCTGACCCGGGCCGGGTACACGCACTCGTCCTACCTCGTCATGCTGCACACCGGGTCCGTCCCGGACGGCGCGCACGCCCGGGAGGTGGAACTCGACGCCTTGCGGGCCCCGCTGACCCGGCGTTGGCACGGCTTCCTGCCGGAGGCCGGGGAGGAGACCGTCCGCGCCCTCGTCGACCAGCGCGGGGCCCGTCGCCGCGGCGCCGAGTCCGTACGGTTCATAGGCTCCCGTACCGGCGAGGGCGAGATCGCCTCCTGGGCCGACCTCTACGCCGACCCGCGGACGGGCACGGCCCAGATCGAGGACCTGGTCACCGCCGAGGCCCACCTCGGCCGCGGGCACGCCGGAGCGGTCCTGGACACGGCCCTGCGCCGGGCCGCCGACGCGGGGTGCGGCATCCGGTTCCTGATCGCCGACACCCAGGACTGGCCGCGCACGTGGTACGCCAGGCGCGGCTTCACGTCCATCGGCCACACCCACGTCTTCGAACGGGTCTGAGCGGTCGGGCGGCATCGGGAAGGGACGGTCCCATGGGAAGGACCGGCCTACGGGAGGACGGCGTCGACCTCCACCTCGACCAGCCAGGCGGGGTCGATGAAGCGGGACACTCGGACGGTCGCGGGCCGGTGTCGCCGGCCGGTTCCTCCCGGTCGGGGCCGGTCACCACCACGTTGGCGTCCGGGGTGCGCCGCGCGCGGGCGCCGGTGCGGAAGCGGCCGTCGGCGGTGAAGGCGCGGGCGTTCTCGTCGGGCGCCCGGTAGTAGCCCCGCACGGTGCAAGGGCCCCGGACGAGGAGTTCGCCGGGCTCCCCGTCGGGCACGTCCTCGCCGTCGGCGTCGACCAGGCGGATCTCGCCGTCGGCGTCGACCAGGCGGATCTCGCCGTCGGCGTCGACCAGGCGGATCTCGTCGTCGGGCGAGGTTCGCGTACGTGAGGCGGGTGTCGCCGTGCACGAGCGCGGTGCGCGGTCCGTACCGCAGGGCCCAGTCGCGCAGCAGGTCGTCCAGCGTGTTGCCGCGCCAGTGCCCGGCCGCCCGGTAGCGGTCGACGAACTCCTCGGGCCGGGCTCCGTCCGGCGCGGCCCGGCCCGGCGCGGCGCGGACACGGCACCGGACGGCACCCGACGGCACCGTCCGGCACCGGACCGTTCAGAGGCGTACCGTTCAGGGGCGTACCGCCCGCCCGAGCCGGCGGTCCGAGGGCCGCGGAAGGGTCCTTCCAGGGCGCCGCAGTTCCACGAACACGCGCCCGGCGACCGTCCAGTGGTCCGTGCGGACCCACCCCCGCGCCCCGGCGTGCGCGGTCAGCGCGGCGGCACCGACGCGGGCCCAGGTGAAGGGCGTGCCCAGGGCGCCGCGGCCGTCCGCGACCCGGACCTCGCAGCGCTCGTCCACCTCCACCTCCTCGCACTCCACGATCAGCGACCCCGAGGCGGCGAGGACCTCGGCCATCCGTCCCAGCAGGGCCGCCGGGTCGCCGCCGATGCCGATGTTCCCGTCGATCAGCAGGGCCGTGCCCCAACGCCCCTCGCCCGGCAGGGAGTCGAAGACCGACCGGTGCAGGGCGCTGCCGCCCGCGCGGGCCGTACGGGCCACCGCCTCCGGGCTCACGTCGATGCCCAGTGCCCGGTGGCCCCGGGCGGCCAGCGCCGCCACCAGCCGCCCGGGGCCGCAGCCGATGTCGAGCACCGCCCCGCGGCAGCGCCCCAGCACGGTCCGGTCCGCGTCGTCGGGGGCCTCGCACCAGCGCTCCACCTCCAGCGGCAACAGCCAGCCGTCCCCGCGCCGCAGGAACAGGGGACCCCGGCCGCTGCGCAGGGCGAGGGAGTACGGGTCGTCGGCCGTCCAGGCCGCGGCGGCGGTCACCCCCGCACCGCCGGCGCCCCGCCGGGCAGGGCCGCCAGCCGAGCCGCGAACGCCCCGGCCGGAGCCGAAGCCGCCACCAGCCGGGCGTCCTCGGCGGTGTCCACGTCCCGCAGCAGCGGGAGCCGGCCGGTCCGCAGCCCGGCCGCCCGCAGCCGCGCGTACTGGACGGCGCCCGTCCGCGCCACCGACATCGGCACCCCGCGCAGCAGCCCGGGGTCGGGCTCGGCGAGGCCCAGCGCCCAGAAGCCCCCGTCGACGGCGGGCCCGAACCAGGCGTCGTACCCGTCCCAGTCGACGGTCAGCAGCGCGGGCGTGACCTGCGGGGTGTCCATGCCGATCAGCAGCGCGGGACCGGAGCAGGCCCCGAAGGCCG
The DNA here is from genome assembly GCF_041862025.1 of Streptomyces sp. AB3(2024). NCBI lineage: Bacteria > Bacillati > Actinomycetota > Actinomycetes > Kitasatosporales > Streptomycetaceae > Streptomyces > Streptomyces sp. AB3(2024). The sequence continues at coordinate 13,473 of NZ_JBGWAB010000074.1, read as the reverse complement.
CCGCGAGACGCTCGTCCAGGGTCCCCGCCGACTGCGGGAGCACCTCGAAGCCCGGCGGCAGCCAGGGACCGGGCCGTCCGTCCAGTACGAGGACCCTCCGCGCGGCGGGGGTCGCGGCGACGGCGGCCAGGGTGTCGGCCAGCGAGGCCTCGGCCAGGGCGGCCGCCTCGGCCGGGGTGAACGGCGGGGTGAGCCGGGTCTTGACCCGGCCCGGCAGGGGTTCCTTCGCGATCACCAGCAGGGTCGTCTTCACCGGGTCCCCCTCGCGCAGGCGCGGTCACGGGCGCCGGGCGAGGCGGGTTCCGCCAGCACCCGGCTCATGTCGCGGACGGCCTGCCAGGTGCCCCGCCAGGTGCCGGTCACCTTCGACTTCCCGGCGCGCGGCAGGTACGGCACGTCCACCTCCCGCACCCGCCAGCCCGCGTCCGCGGCCCGCACCACCATCTGCAGCGGGTAGCCCGAGCGGCGGTCCGACAGTTCCAGGCCCAGCAGGCCGGCCCGCCGGGCCGCGCGCAGCGGGCCCAGGTCGCGCAGGGGCAGCCCGGTCCGGCGGCGCAGCAGCCGGGCCAGCACCAGGTTCCCCACCCGGGCGTGCGCGGGCCAGTCGCGCAGGCCCCGGGGCCTGCGGCGGCCCAGCACCAGGTCCGCCTCGCCGGCGGCCACGGCGGCCACGAAGCCGGTGAGCAGCCCGGGGTCCAGGGAGGCGTCGCAGTCGCAGAAGCACACGACCTCCGCCTGCGCGGCGAGCAGCCCCGCGTGGCAGGCGGCGCCGAACCCGCGCCGGGACTCGGTCACCACCGTGGCGCCCAGGGAGCGGGCGATCTCCGCCGAGCCGTCGGTGGACCCGTTGTCCACGACCAGGGCCCGCCAGCCGGGAGGGATACGGGCGAGCACCCAGGGCAGGGCCTCGGCTTCGTTCAGACAGGGCAGGACGACATCAACACTCACGGTCACGGTCACGGTCTCACCGTAGGAACGCCGCGCCCCGAACGGGGTTCCGCGCTCCTTACGAAACGCGGACGTCACCCCCGGAGGCCCCGGGCGGGGGTCCGGTGGCGGGCGGCGGATGGGACGCTGGGGGCATGAACAGCATGGAAGAGGCGCCCCCGCGCGAGACGGCGCCCGCGCGGATCCTCGTCGTCGACGACGACCCGACCGTCTCCGAGGTCGTCACCGGATACCTGCGGCGGGCCGGCTTCGCCGTGGAAGAGGCGGGGGACGGCCCCGCCGCCCTCGAAGCCGCCGGACGGGCCCGCCCGGACCTGGTCGTCCTCGACCTGATGCTGCCCGGGATCGACGGGCTGGAGGTGTGCCGGCGGCTGCGCGCGAGCGGACCCGTACCGGTGATCATGCTGACCGCGCGGGGCGACGAGGACGACCGGATCACCGGCCTGGAGGTCGGTGCGGACGACTACGTCACCAAGCCGTTCAGCCCGCGCGAGCTGGTCCTGAGGGTCACCTCCGTCCTGCGGCGCAGCCGGGCCGCGGCTGCCGCCGCCGTGCCCGCGCCGCTGACCGGCGCTGGGCTCTCGCTCGACCCCGCGACGCACCGGGCCACCCGCGATGGAGCGGAACTCGCCCTCACGCTGCGGGAGTTCGACCTCCTCGCGCACTTCCTGCGGCATCCCGGACGGGCGCACGGGCGGGAGGAGCTGATGCGCGAGGTGTGGGGCTGGGACTTCGGGGACCTGTCGACGGTGACCGTGCACGTACGCAGACTGCGCGCCAAGATCGAGCAGGATCCGGGCAGCCCGAGGCTGATCCAGACGGTGTGGGGCGTCGGCTACCGCTTCGAGCCCGGCGGGGCGGTGGCGGCGTGAAGGACGTGCTGCTCATCGCGCTGTTCGCGCTCGGCGGGGCCGCGTGCGCGGGGGTGCTGGGGGCGGGGGTGCTGCGCCTCGTGCGGCGCCGCTCGGTCGCCGTCTCCCTCACGGTGATCGCCGGCGTGACGGTCACCGCCATGCTGGCCGGGACGCTGGCCGTGGCCGAGGCCATGTTCCTGTCCCCGCACGACCTCGGCGTGGTCACCCTGGTGGTGGCGATGGCGGCGGTGGTCTCGCTGGCCACCGCACTGCTGCTGGGCCGGTGGGTGGTGGCCCGGAGCCGGGAACTCTCCCTGGCCGCAAGGGACTTCGGTGACGGCGGCCGGTTCGCCGCGCCGCCGGGGCAGACCACCGCCGAACTGGACGCGCTCTCCCGGGAGCTCGCGGCGACCAGCGACCGGCTGGCCGCCTCGCGGGAGCGGGAGCGGGCGCTGGAGGCCTCGCGGCGGGAGCTGGTCGCCTGGATCTCGCACGACCTGCGGACCCCGCTGGCCGGGCTGCGGGCGATGTCGGAGGCGCTGGAGGACGGCATGGCCGCCGATCCCGGCCGCTACCACCGGCAGATCCGCACCGAGGTGGAGCGGCTCAACACGATGGTCGGGGACCTGTTCGAACTGTCGCGCATCCACGCGGGGGCGCTGGCGCTGAGCCCGAGCCGGATGTCGCTGTACGACCTCGTCGCGGAGGCGCTGTCCGGGGTCGACCCGCTGGCGCGGGAGCACGGGGTCCGGCTGGTGGGGGAGGAAGTGGAGCGGGTGCCGGTGGAGGTCGACGCCAAGGAGATGTCCCGGGTCCTGGCGAACCTGCTGGTCAACGCGATCCGGCACACGCCGGCCGACGGCACCGTCGCCATCGCGGCCGATACCGGGGCGGACGACGGGGTCGTGGTGCTCTCGGTGACCGACGGCTGCGGGGGGATCCCGGCGGAGGACCTGCCGAGGGTGTTCGACACGGGCTGGCGGGGCGCGGCGGCCCGTACGCCGGTGCCCGCGGCGGAGGCGGGGGCCGCGGCCGGGCGCCCGGCGGGGGCCGGGGCGGGGCTGGGGCTGGCGATCGTACGGGGCATCGTGGAGGCCCACGCCGGCCGCACCGCCGTCCACAACGTCCCCGGCGGCTGCCGCTTCGAGGTGACGCTGCCGGTGGGCTCCGCGGCGTCGTGACCCAGCCCCGCGCGGACGGGGTCTAGAGCGCCAGGAGGGGGCCCCCGGGGGTGTTGGTGATGATCTGGTGCTGGTTCGCCTGTGCCACCCAGGCCTCCACCCGGCGCAGGTACGCGGCGACCTGCCGCCAATCCCGGTTGCCGGGGTCCTGCTCCTCCGCCTGGTCGATCCAGTCCCATACCTGTTCGGCGCCGTGGATCCGGGCCACACAGTGCAGGTACTCGGACATGTACTTCTGGGGGTAGTCCTTGTCGGACCACGCGTAACCCTGTGACGCGGAGGCGGTGACCGTCGTTTCGATACCGAACCTGAGGGTGTCGATGGGGAGGTAGAGGTCGGAAAGCAATTCGTAGACCTGCCGCATGTCGTCCACCGCGTTCTTGAGGGGGTCGTCGTACCCCTTGTGGGCGCCGTTCGCGCCGGAGAGCAGGATGGTGAGGTTCTTCGACCGCTGGCCCGATCCGCCGAAGCACTCGTTGAGCAGGTGCCCAGCGATGAACGTCAGGTGCGGATACGCCGCCCGGGCGTCGTCGATGGCCGGGGGGAGCCGGGCATTGGAATTGGAGCGCACGTTCAGCAGGCTGAGCGGGCCCAGCACCGCGGTGGCCCAGCTGCCACCGCCACGGCTGCCGAGCGTGGGCCCCCAATCGGGCCTCACGAGGTAATCGGCGTACCGCAGGTCCTTGACCCGCACGCGCTGACGCCGCTGGGACTGGCGGCCCGCCGAGTTCGACGACGAACCGTGCCGGGCCCTCTGGACTGCCTGGCCGTTCCCTCCCGCGCCACCGGTTCCCGCGTGCCCCGTCACCGCTCGCTGGAGGACGGAAGGGGCGGTCTCCGTTCCCGCGGCGAAGGCGGCTCCGTCGGCTCCCGCCATCAGCTCGGAGGGCTGGCCGGGTTCGGTGACGGTCGCTCCGTCGCCGGCGCTGACGCCCCTCTCGCGCACGCCGTTGAGGTTCTCGCTGAGGTGGCTGAGTTCGTGGCCGATGAGCGCCTTGTCGCCGAGGGCCCCGGGGGGAGCGAAGATGTGCTCGCCGATCGTCATGGCCCGGGCGCCCATCGCCGCGACGGCCCGCTGCGACACGGGGTCGTCGTGGAAGCGGCCGGCGGACAGCCTGTCGTTCCGGAAGAACGACCCCGCCTCCGCGAGCAGCGACGGGGGAAGGGCGCGGCCCGGGGTGGCCCTGGCGGCGTCGAGCAGGGCCCCCAGGCCGGCCGGGCCCGCATCCGTCGCGGCGCCGTGACCGCGGTCTTCGCCGTCCTCGTGCCGCTGGACCGGGGCGCCCTGTGACGAGGCGCCCTGCCTCGGGGCTCCCTGTGACGGGTGCGAGCATCCGGGACCGTGCCGGTGCCGGTCCCGCGCCCATGTGTGTCCGGCGTGCCGCAGCATCTGGACGACGGCGGCGTTCCCGGCACCGCCCTGGAGGCCGACGAGCCCGTGGGCGGGCGGCGCCGCGGAAGGGACGCGCGTCCGTCCGGGCGCGCGCCCGCCGTCGGCCTTCCGGTCTTCGTCCCGTATCGGGGCCACGCGCGCTCCTTCGGAAGGGAGTCCGGTCGGTCCGGACCAACCTCCCATGAAGGGCCGACGGCCCACCAGGGACCCGGGGGCAGACCGGTGGGCCCATCGGGCACACGGCGAGGCCCTCGGGGCCCGCCGCCTCAGACGGCGGCGGCCGAGGGGCGCTGGGGGGAGGCGGCCAGCTCCGCCATGCCGTCGGCGAAGGGGGTGCGGGGGAGCCAGCCCAGGTCCCGGCGCAGCCGGGCGGAGTCGGCCGTGATGTGGCGGACGTCGCCCAGCCGGTACTCGCCGGTGACCACAGGGGCGGGGCCGCCGTGGGCGGTGGCCAGGGCCGTGGCCATCTCCCCGATCGTGCGGGGGTCCCCGCTGCCCGTGTTGTACGGGGTGCACAGGCCGGCCGGGAGGGTGCCGGGGGACTCCAGGGCTTCCAGGGCCGCCACGTTCGCCTCCGCCACGTCCGTGACGTGGACGAAGTCCCGCCGCTGGCCACCGTCCTCGAAGACCCGCGGAGCCTCGCCCCGGGCGAGCGCGGAGCGGAAGAAGGAGGCCACCCCCGCGTAGGGGGTGTCGCGGGGCATCCCCGGGCCGTACACGTTGTGGTAGCGCAACGACACCGCCAGGCCGTCCGTGTCGCGGGCCCATGCGGCCGCCAGGTGCTCCTGGGCCAGCTTCGTGGTGGCGTAGACGTTGCGGGGGTCGGCCGGGGCGTCCTCGGCGACCAGGCCGGGGGTGAGCTCCGCGCCGCACGCGGGGCACAGCGGCTCGAAGCGGCCCGCGTCCAGGTCGGCCGCGCGGCGGGGTCCCGGGCGGACCGCCCCGTGTCGCGGGCACGCGTACCGGCCCTCCCCGTAGACCACCATCGACCCGGCCAGGACGAGTCCGCGGACCCCGGCGCGCGCCGTCTCGGCCAACAGGACCGCCGTGCCGAGGTCGTTGGCGGACACGTACGCGGGGGCGTCGGCGAAGCCCGTGCCGAGGCCGACCATCGCGGCCTGGTGGCAGACGGCGTCCACCCCGCTCAGGGCGGCCCGCACCGCCTCGGCGTCCCGTACGTCCCCCCGCAGGAACCCGCTGTCCGGCAGCGGGGGCGGGTCCGAGTGGGCGGCGGGGAGCAGGGAGTCGAGGACGACGGGGTCGTGGCCGTGCCGGCGCAGGGCGGTGACGATGTGCGAGCCGATGAAGCCGGCTCCTCCGGTGACGAGTACGCGCATGGACCCGACGCTACGGAGCCGTCCGGCCGGACAGGGCCCGGCGCGCCCCTCCGTAAGGGTTTCGTCACTTCTGTCCCGCTGCTGGTCAACTGCTCCTGAAACCAGGGAGGCTGGCCATATTCAGGTGGTTCGAGGTGGCTTGGGAGTGCCGTAAGAAGGGCATAAGTCCGGCCCGGCCCATTCGACGGGGAGGGCCGCAGGTTCCGTCCTCAGGGGGGACTCGTGAACTACTACCTCGACGTCATCAAGCGGTACGTGGACTTCGCCGGCCGTGCCCGGCGCCAGGAATACTGGATGTTCGTCCTCTGGAACATCCCGATCGTCATCGTCCTCACGGTGCTCGACTTCGTACTCGGCACCTACCCGGTCCTCGGCTGGATCTACACGCTCGCCGTCCTCCTGCCGTCCCTCGGCCTCTCGGTGCGCCGCCTGCACGACACCGGAAAGTCCGGATGGTGGTACCTGGTGAGCTTCATCCCGTTCGTCGGCTGGATCTGGATCCTGGTCCTGATGGCCACCGAGGGTCACCCCGGAGCCAACGGGTACGGACAGAACCCCAAGGAGATACGGGCCTAGGCACCGCCCGGAGGCGTCGCCCCCCGCCACTGACGGCGGGGGGCGACGCCTTTCGCGCGCCCCGGGCCCGCCGGGGTGACATGCGTCTCGTCACGCTTGGGGCAGGGGGCTGTCCGGACAGGCCCGATCACGAGATATCTTGATGTCGAGCAATGTTGCAGACGAGAGACGCAGACTGTGGAGCGGAGCATCCGGTGACTGACTCGACCATCATCTACACGCACACTGACGAGGCCCCGGCCCTCGCGACGTATTCCTTCCTGCCTGTCATCCAGGCGTACGCGTCGACGGCCGGTGTGAACGTCGAGACCCGTGACATCTCCCTGGCCGGTCGGATCATCGCCAGCTTCCCCGAGCACCTGGAGGAGAGCCAGCGGATCGCCGACGCCCTCGCCGAGCTCGGCGAACTGGCGAAGACGCCGGAAGCGAACATCATCAAGCTGCCCAACGTCTCGGCCTCGATCCCGCAGCTGAAGGCCGCGGTCGCCGAGCTCCAGGGCCAGGGCTACGCGCTTCCGGACTACCCGGACGACCCGAAGACCGACGAGGAGCGCGAGATCCGCGCCCGCTACGACAAGGTCAAGGGCAGCGCCGTCAACCCGGTCCTGCGCGAGGGCAACTCCGACCGCCGCGCCCCGGCCTCGGTGAAGAACTACGCCAAGGCCCACCCGCACCGCATGGGCGCCTGGACCCCCGAGTCGAAGACGAACGTCGCCACCATGGGCGAGAACGACTTCCGCTCCACCGAGAAGTCCACCGTGATCGCCGACGCCGGCGCGCTGCGCATCGAGCACGTCGCCGCCGACGGCGCCGTCACCGTGCTGCGCGAGTCCGTACCGGTGCTCGCCGGTGAGGTCGTGGACGCGTCCGTCCTGCACGTCGACGCCCTGCGCACCTTCCTCAACGACCAGATCGAGCGGGCCAAGGCCGAGGACGTCCTGTTCTCCGTGCACCTCAAGGCCACGATGATGAAGGTCTCCGACCCGATCGTCTTCGGCCACGTGGTCCGCGCCTTCCTCCCGAAGACGTTCGCCCGCTACGGCGAGACCCTCGCCGCCGCCGGTCTGTCCCCCAACGACGGCCTCGGCACCATCCTGAACGGCCTGGGCGCCCTCGCCGACGGTGACGCGATCAAGGCCTCGATCGACGCCGAGATCGCCGAGGGCCCGGCCCTGGCGATGGTCGACTCCGACAAGGGCATCACCAACCTGCACGTGCCGTCCGACGTCATCGTCGACGCCTCCATGCCGGCCATGATCCGCACCTCCGGCCACATGTGGGGCCCGGACGGCGCCGAGGCCGACACCCTTGCCGTCCTCCCGGACAGCAGCTACGCGGGCGTCTACCAGGTCGTCGTCGACGACTGCCGCGCCCACGGCGCCTTCGACCCGGCCACCATGGGCTCGGTGCCGAACGTCGGCCTCATGGCCCAGAAGGCCGAGGAGTACGGCAGCCACGACAAGACCTTCGAGATCGCGAGCGCGGGCACCGTCCGCGTCGTCGACGCCGCGGGCAACACGGTCCTGGAGCAGGAGGTCGCCGCCGGCGACATCTTCCGCGCCTGCCAGACCAAGGACGCGCCGATCCAGGACTGGGTCAAGCTCGCCGTCACCCGCGCCCGCGCCACCGGCGTCCCGGCCGTCTTCTGGCTCGACGAGGGCCGCGCCCACGACGCGCAGCTGATCGCCAAGGTCAAGACGTACCTGGCCGACCACGACACCGCCGGTCTGACCATCGAGATCCTCTCCCCGGTCAAGGCCACCGCGTACTCCCTGGAGCGCATCCGCCGCGGCGAGGACACCATCTCGGTGACCGGCAACGTGCTGCGCGACTACCTGACCGACCTCTTCCCGATCCTGGAGCTGGGCACCAGCGCCAAGATGCTGTCGGTCGTCCCGCTGATGAACGGCGGCGGCCTCTTCGAGACCGGCGCCGGCGGCTCCGCCCCCAAGCACGTCCAGCAGCTGGTCAAGGAGAACTACCTGCGCTGGGACTCCCTGGGTGAGTTCCTCGCGCTGGCCGTCTCCTTCGAGCACCTCGCGACCACCACCGGCAACGCCCGCGCCCAGGTGCTGGCCGACACCCTGGACCGCGCGACCGGCACCTTCCTCAACGAGGACAAGTCGCCGAGCCGCAAGCTGGGCGGCATCGACAACCGCGGCAGCCACTTCTACCTGGCCATGTACTGGGCGCAGGAGCTGTCCCGTCAGATCGACGACCCGAAGCTCGCCGCGGCGTTCGAGCCGCTCGCCAAGACCCTGGCGGAGTCCGAGGAGACCATCGTCCGCGAGCTCATCGCGGTCCAGGGCTCCCCGGTCGAGATCGGCGGCTACTACCAGCCCGACCCGGCCAAGGCCGCCGAGGTCATGCGTCCGTCCGCGACGCTGAACAAGGCGCTCGGCCTGCTCGGCTGACGCCCCCGTGCTCCGCGGCTGCGCCCCGGTCGGCCTCGTGCCCGGCCGGGGCGCAGCCGTGTCCGGGCACGCCCGGCGGGGGCGAAGCCGGTCGTGCCGGGCCCGGCGGGCGGAAAGTCTGTTGTGCCGGGCCGAGGGCAGGGCGTAGGAAGTCCCCGTGATTCAAGGACGATCGACCGGGCTGCGCGCCCGGCTCCCCGAAGACGTGCCCGTGCTCCACTCGGAGCTCTACGACGACGTCACCACGCGCTCGCGCGCCGACACCCGGCCCTGGGCCCCGATCGCCGCCGCCGGCGGGAACTCCCCGTACGAGCCGGGGGGACCGGGCGGCGGCGAGGCCTTCTTCTCCGTGGTCGACCGGACCTCCGGCGAACTCGCCGGCGAGGCCCTGCTGTGGGGCATCGACACCCACAACCGCAACGCCCACCTCGGCCTGTCGCTGCGCCCCGCCTTCCGGGGCCGCGGCTTCGGCACCGAGGTGGTCCAGCTGCTCTGCTCCTACGGGTTCACCGTGCGCGGGCTGCGCCGCCTCCAGCTGGAGACCCTCGCGGACAACGCCCCCATGATCGCCGCGGCCCGCCGGGCGGGCTTCGCCCTGGAGGGCACCCTGCGCGGATCGGCCTGGGTGATGGGGGAGTTCCTCGACGAGGTGATCCTCGGACTGCCGGCCGCCGAGTGGAAGCCGGCCGACTGGCTGCACTGACCGGCACCGCCCGCCCCGCATCACCCGGTGCGGGGCCCGGCCGCCACCCGGAAGCCGATGTTGCCCGCCGAGCTGTCCGGGGTGTTGCGGGTGCGGGCGGCCACCCGGTAGCGGTTGCAGTACGAGTCATGGCACATGTGGGAGCCGCCGCGCATCGTCCGCTCGGGGCCGTCCGCTCCGAACCGGTCCGCGCTCCACTCCCACACGTTGCCGACCGCCTGGTAGAGCCCGTACCCGTTGGGCCGGAAGGACTTGGCGGGTGCGGTGCCCGCGTACCCGTCGGCCCGGGTGTTGCGGTCGGGGAAGTCCCCGTTCCAGATGTTGCACATGTACCTTCCACCCGGCCGCAGTTCGTCGCCCCAGGGATAGCGGCGCTGTTCCAGCCCGCCCCGCGCCGCGTACTCCCACTCGGCCTCCGTGGGCAGCCGGGTCCCGGACCAGGCGCAGTACGCCTGCGCGTCGTTCCAGGACACGTGCACCACCGGATGGTTCTGCCGGGCGCCCAGGGAAGAGGTACCGGGCCCCTCCGGACGGCGCCAGTCGGCGCCGGAGACCGCCCGCCACCAGGGCGTCCCGGCGACCGCCGGTGAGGCGGCGGCGACCGCGGGGGCGAGGAAGCCGCCGAAGACGAAGCTGAAGCCGAAGGACTCCGCCTCCGTGACGTGACCGGTGGCCTTCACGAAGGAGGCGAACCGGGCGTTGGTGACGGTGGTCGGGGCGATGCGGAACGCCCCGACCACCGCCTCCCGGACCGGCCCCTCCCCGTCCGCCGGGAACCCGTCCGGGTCCTCGGCGCCCATCAGGAACCGGCCCCCCGGCAGGTCCAGCAGGTCCCGGACGGCCCGCTCCGCCGCCGGGTCCGCCGCCCGCGGGGGCGGGGGAGACGACAGGGTGAGCGGGGCGGCTCCGCGTACGGGCGCGCAGCAGGACTTCGGTGCCATGGATCTCTCCCGGAGGGGCCGGTGGGCGGATCAGCCGGTACGGTCGGCGGCCAGCCGGGCGGCGAGCGCCGGTATCCCGAGGGCCCGCTCCTGCGCGGGGGTGGCCTGGTACAGCAGGTTCTTCAGCTGGTACGGGTCCTCGACCAGGTCGTAGTACTCGCGGAAGGAGACCTGCCCGGTGCCGGAGACCGCTCCGCTCGCGTCGGTGTGCAGGTCGTAGTACTCGGTGTACTGCTCGTCCTTGGCGACGTACGAGGCCCAGGTCTTGGGCCCCCCGGCGCCGGTGCCCTGCTTCCACCACTGGACCAGCAGGTGGTCCCGGTCGGCGGCGCCGAGGAGCGAGTGGCCGTCCTGTCCGGCGGGCTGCCCGACGCCGGCCGCTTCGAGGATGGTCGGCGCGATGTCGATGTTGGCGACGATCCGGTGGTCGGTGGTCCCGGCGGCGAGCCCGCGGGCGGGCCAGGACAGGTAGAACGGCACCTCGTGGGAGGGGGAGTAGGGCACCGACTTCTTCAGCCAGCCGTGGTCGGCCCAGGTGTAGCCGTTGTCCCCGGTGAAGATGACGAGGGTGTTCTCCAGCTGGCCCAGCGCCACGAGCTTGTCGCGGATGGCCTGTACCGCGTCGTCGACGGACAGCAGGCTGCGCAGCTGGCGGGTGCGCACCTCGCGGGCGTCGTCCAGGGTGGCCGTGGCGTCCTGGATGAAGGGCGGCTTGTCGGAGCGGTCGGCCTCGGGGACGGAGGGGCGCCCGTTCCACGCGGGGACGGGCGTCTCGGCGTACTTGGGCGCGGGGACGTTCGGCGCGTGCGAGGCGTACGGGGTGACGTAGGCGAACCACGGGCGGCTGTCGGTGGCGGCCTTGTCGAGGAAGGCGAGGGTCTTGTCGCGGACGATGTTGGTCGTGTAGCCGTCGATCGTCTGGACGGTCCCGTTCACGTTCCAGCGGGCGTCGTTGTAGGCGGGCTGGAGGAGTGCGAACTCCTCGAAGTGCGGCGGATTGTCCGCCAGGGTCCAGGAGTTGAGGTACTTGCCGAAGAGCCCGGTGCGGTAGCCGGCCTCCTTGAGGTACCGCTGCACGGTGGTGGACTGGTCGAGGCTGTGGGAGGCCGCGTTGTTGCGGACGCCGTGGTGGTGCGCGTGGCGGCCGGAGAACACCGAGGAGCGCGAGGGCGCGCACAGCGGGGTCGCGGAGTGCCCGTGGGTGAAGGTGACTCCCTGGCCGCCGAGCCAGTCGACGGTCTTCGGGATGGCCCAGTCGGTGTGCTTGGGCTGGTCGTCGGTGACGATCAGCAGGATGTTGGGGCGTGCTCCGGCGGGGCCGGCAGCGGGCGTCGCCGCCCGGGCGAGGCCCGGGGCGGCGGCCGAGGCCGCGACGGCCGCCGCACCGGCGAGGAAGCCGCGGCGGGCGACCGAGGGTATGCGGGGCGTGCTGTCGTCGTGCTCGCTCACGAGGGTCTCCTGTACGCGCGGGGGAAGATGACGTACGTACCCGGGCCCGCGACCGGAACGCCAGGGCCGCCGGAACCCGCAGGTCAGACCCTAGGATTCGGGGCTCCCCCACTCAATGACTCCCGTATGGCAGTCGTGTGCCGCGCGTGTGAAGCGGCGGCCGCCGCCCTCAGAGCCGGTGCACCCGTCCCTGTCCCACGGCCAGCGGGTGCGCCCCGGCGGCCAGGATCCGCAGGCCGGGCGCGAGGGTGAGCAGGGTGCGCAGCCACGACAGCGCCGCGGGGCTCAGCCGGTCGCTGTCGTCGAGGACGAGCAGCATGTCCCGTTCCGCCAGCCAGGAGGCGGCGTTCGCCGTGCCGCGGGGTGGCAGGGACATGCCGGGTATGCGGCCCAGCGCGGCCACCAGTTCCCCCAGGCTGCCGTCCCGGGCGACGGTGACCACCGCCGTCCCGTCGCAGAAGTTGGACGAGAGCCGGCGCGCGATGTCCCGTACGAGCAGGCTCCGCGGTGCGCGGAACCGGCCCGTGACGGTGAGCACCCGGCCCCGGCGCACGGCGGTGAGCAGCATCGACAGCTCGGCGGACGTGGTCGTCAGTGTGGTGGCCGCGCCGGGCGGCCGGGAGTCCCCCATCATCACGATGCCCCCCATTGCATGCGTGACCGAGCGCGGCCATAGGGATTCTTCGAGCCGCGTGACGACGATTATGCGCCAATTCCAGGGTATGACCAGGGGAATGTCGCATTCCGTCCCGTCGGGCCGGCCGGCGCGGCCCCGGCACCGCCGCTCAGCGTTCCCTCCGGGTGATCAGTCGGTACAGCGCGGCCAGTTCGGCCGCCGCGGCAGGGCCGGGAAGGGCCCCGGCCAGGTGCTCCAGCGGGGCGTCGGACCCTACGGAGGCCCCGGGCCGGGCCCCTGCGGGAGCGAGGGCCCCGGCTGCCGGGGCTGCCGGGGCGGCGTCCCCCACGGCCCGGCCGAAGGCGTCCAGTGCGGCCGTCACCCACGACGGCGCGCCGCCGTGGATCCCGCCCAGCGCGCAGGCGAGGCCGAACAGCGCCCCGGGCCCGGGAAGCGTTACGGCCGGACCGGCCGCGTGGCGTGCGGCCCGGGCCCCGCTCAGTTCGATCAGCCGGTCGCAGAGGAGGGTGACGGCCTGCGGGCGGCCTGCGACGAGGCGGACGGCGAGCGCGGCCATCGCGTCGCCCGCGGCGCCCGCCCCGGTCGTCCCGAAGACCGCCCGGGTCGGGGGCCGGCGGCGCGCGGCCGGTGCGCGGCCGGTCACCCCCGCGTGCAACAGCGTCGACTGGTGCACGAGTTCGACGGCCGCCGCAGCGGGGAGCGCCGCCTCCTCGCGCCCGCCCACCGCCCGAGCGGACGCCAGCACCAGGGCGGGCCCGATCGCCGCCCCCGCACCGGGGCCCGTGCCGGTCGGGGCACCGGCGCGGTCGGCCCAGCCGAGCTGGTACGCGCAGACCGTCCGTACGGCGTCGGGCAGCGTGTGCAGACAGGCGCGCAGCACCGGGTCGACGGCGGCGCGGGCCCGGCCGGGCGCGGCCGTCACATCGGGGTCGTCATGGTCCGTCGGGTGCGGGATCACGGGCGGGAACCTCCTGCTCGGCGGGCCGTGCGCGGGCATCGTGCGGCCGTCTCGCGGCGCGTGCGCCGGGGCGGTGGGCGGG
>NZ_JBGWAB010000073.1:0-38955 GCF_041862025.1 Streptomyces sp. AB3(2024) | reverse complement strand
CCTCAAGGAGCACGCCGACGTGGTGGAGGCCGTGCTCAAGGGCACGGTGAAGACCAACGAGTGGATCAACGCCAACCCGGACAAGGCCAAGGCCTCCGCCAACGCCAAGCTGGCGGCGGACAGCGGCAAGCCGCTCGACGCCAAGGTCATCGACCCGGCGTGGCAGTCCATCCTCGTCACCGACGACCCGCTCGCGAGCACGCTGAAGACGGAGTCCGACTGGGCGGTCAAGGCCAAGCTCATCGAGCAGCCCGACCTGGCCGGCATCTACGACCTGACGCTCCTGAACAAGGTCCTCAAGGCCACCGGCAAGCCCGAGGTCTCCGACGCCGGTCTCGGCGCCAAGTAACTCCGCAGTCCAGCAAACCCAGGAGGTGATGACCATGGCCACCACGCTCGCCAAGGCTGCCGAGGGCACCGTAGCGGAGCAGACGCACGCCGCCCGCATCGAGCACGTCTCGAAGTCCTTCTCCGGCCCGGCCGGATCGCAGCTCGTCCTGGACGACATCAGCCTCGATGTCGCTCCCGGAGAGTTCGTCACCATCCTGGGGGCCTCGGGGTGCGGCAAGTCCACCCTGCTCAACCTGGTCGCGGGACTCGACAAGCCGTCCGCGGGGGCCATCGAGACCCCCGGCGGCCGCCCGGCCCTGATGTTCCAGGAGCACGCCCTCTTCCCGTGGCTCACCGCGGGCAAGAACATCGAACTCGCCCTGCGCCTGCGCGGGGTGCCCAAGAACGACCGCAGGCCGGAGGCCGAACGGCTCCTGGAGCTGGTCCGGCTCGGCGGGGCCTACGGCAAGCGCGTCCACGAACTGTCCGGCGGCATGCGCCAGCGCGTCGCCCTGGCCCGGGCGCTGGCCCAGGACAGCCGGCTGCTGCTGATGGACGAGCCCTTCGCGGCCCTCGACGCCATCACCCGCGACGTCCTGCACGGCGAACTCACCCGCATCTGGGCGGAGACCGGTCTGTCCGTCCTCTTCGTCACGCACAACGTCCGCGAGGCCGTCCGCCTCGCCGAGCGCGTGGTCCTGCTCTCCTCCCGGCCCGGCCGGGTCGCGAAGGAATGGACCGTGGACATCCCGCAGCCCCGCCGCATCGAGGACGCGGACGTCGCGGAGCTGTCCGTCGAGATCACCGAACACCTGCGTGGGGAGATCCGCCGCCATGGCCAGCACTGACACCACCGCGAAGGCCACGGCCAAGCACGAGGACCTGGCCGGGCTGGAGGCGGGCCTCGACGCCCTCGACGCCGTCCAGACCCACCGCGCCCCCGTCCGCGAGATCCTCACCAAGAAGGCCCTGCCCCCGCTGCTGGCCGTCGGCCTCGTGCTGGTGGTCTGGCAGGTCCTGGTCTCGGCGAAGGTCACCGACGAGACCAAACTGCCCGCCCCGGGCGCCGTGTGGGACAGCCTGACCGCGATGTGGCTCAAGGGCACCCTGCTCGACGTGATCTGGACCAGCGTCTCGCGCGGCCTGCTCGGCTTCCTCCTCGCCCTGGCCATCGGCACCCCCCTCGGCCTGCTCGTCGCCCGCGTGAAGTTCGTGCGCGCCGCGATCGGACCCATCCTCCAGGGCCTGCAGTCCCTGCCCTCGGTCGCCTGGGTCCCCCCGGCGGTCCTCTGGTTCGGCCTCAACGACACCATGATGTACACGGTGATCCTGCTGGGCGCCGTCCCCTCGATCGCCAACGGGCTCGTCTCCGGCATCGACCAGATCCCGCCGCTGTTCCTGCGGGCCGGACGCACCCTGGGCGCCACCGGTCTGAGCGGCGCCCGGCACGTGGTCATGCCCGCCGCCCTGCCCGGCTACCTCGCCGGCCTCAAGCAGGGCTGGGCCTTCTCCTGGCGCTCCCTGATGGCCGCCGAGATCATCGCCAGCTCCCCCGACCTGGGCCTGGGCCTCGGCCAGCTGCTGGAGAACGGCCGCAACAACATCGACCTGCCCGGCGTGTTCCTCGCCATCCTGCTCATCCTCGTGGTCGGCATCGCCATCGACCTGCTGATCTTCAGCCCGGTCGAGCGGTGGGTACTGCGCAGCCGCGGCCTGCTGGTCAAGAGCTGAGTCCCGTGTCCCCCGCCCTCCTCGTCATCGCCCACGGCAGCCGCGATCCGCGGCACGCGGCGACCGTGCACGCCCTCGTCGGGCGGGTCCGGTCGCTGCGGCCGGGGCTGCGGGTCGAGACGTCCTTCCTGGACTTCAACGGTCCGACCGTCTCGCAGGCCCTCGCCTCGCTGTGCCTGTCCGGCGTGCGGGAGGTCGTGGCCCTCCCTCTGCTGCTGACGCGCGCCTTCCACGCGAAGGCGGACATCCCGGCGGTGCTGGCGGAGGCAGGAACCCGGCTGAGCGGCCTCTCGGTCCGGGTGGCCGACGTCCTCGGCCCGTCCCCGCTGCTGGTCGCGGCCCTGGAGCGGCGCCTGGCGGAGGCCGGTCTCGGCCTCACCCCGGCGGAGCGCGCCACCACCGGTGTGGTGCTCGCGTCCGCCGGTTCCTCAGACCCGGAGGCGATCGCAGTGATCGCTGAAATCGCGCGGGAGTGGCGGCACACCGGTTGGTGCGCCGTGCGGCCTGCGTTCGCCTCCGCTGCCCTTCCCCGTACGGAGGACGCCGTACGGGCCCTGCGCGCGGAGGGCGTCCGCCGGGTGGCGGTGGCCCCGTACGTCATCGCTCCCGGCCGCCTCCCGGACCGCATCGCGGCCGGCGCCGCCGCCTCCGGCGCGGACGTGGTGGCCGGGGTCCTGGGCGCCGCCCCGGAACTCGCCCGCCTCCTGCTGCGCCGTTACGACGCGGCCGCCGCCGATCCGGCCCGGCGTCCCTCCGCCCTCACGGCCTGACCGTTCCCGACGGCCTGACCGTTCCTCACCGCCTGACCGCCCGTCACGGCCGCGTGCCACCGGCCGGTGGCCGTCCCGCCGGGGCCCGTCGTCCGCGGGCCCCGGCCTTCGTCGTCGCGCACCTCAGGCGCGGGCGGCCGCCTCGTCGGCCAGGGCCGTCAGGTCGGTGATCGACATGGCACCCGGCGGCAGGCCCTCCCGGGCGAAGATGTTCGCCGCGTGCCGCAGCACGTCGTTGACGGGCGTCGCCACCCCGTGCAGCCGGCCCAGCAGCACGATCTCGCCGTTGAGGTAGTCGGCCTCCACCGACCCCGTCCCGCGCGCCAGGCTCTGCCAGGAGGAGCCGCCGCGCACGCCCGGGGGCTGGTTGACCTTGCCGTCGCGGGCCGTCGCCTGCTCCGCGTCCGTGGCGTGGGCGATGCCCGCCGCTTCCAGCGCGGCCTTGCCCTCGCGGATCGCCCGCAGCAGCAGTGCCGCCTTGGCCGGGTCCGGTTCGGGGCCGGTGGTCGCCTGGATCGCGTTGCTCAGGTTGCCGAGCAGCTTCGCGTACTTCCACCGCATCACGTCCTCGACGACCGGCGCCTCGAACCCCGCCTTCTCCAGGTCGGCGGCGACCGAGGCGATCCGCCGGTCGGTGCCCCCGGCCGCCTTGCCGAGGTGCAGTATCCCGGTCAGCGGGGTGCACAGCGCGGAGACGACGCCGGGCTCCAGGAAGGTGGCGGGCAGCCAGACGCAGACCCCGTACACGCGCGCGAAACGGCGCAGGGCCAGGCGTTCGCTCTCCACTCCGTTCTGCGCGCACAGCAGCGGCAGCCGCTGGGCCGCCGTCCCGCCGCCCGCGACCTCCGCGTCGCCCCACGCGTCGAGGGCGGCGACGGCGTCCTGGGTCTTCACGGTGAGGAGGAGGACGTCGTCGGGGCGCAGTTCGCCCAGTTCCGCCGGTGCGGCGACCACGGGGAGCCGGTGGACGCGCGCGCCGTCGGCGGTGGTGAGGCGGAGCCCGTCCGCGCGTAGTGCCTCGGCGTGCGCGCCGCGCGCGACGAGAACGACCTCCCGGCCCGATTCCGCGAGCCGTCCGCCGATGGTCGCGCCGATCGCTCCGGCGCCGATGATGATGTAACGCATGCCCCGAGCCTGGCACACCGGTCGAGCGCGGGTACGGTCGGGCCATGACGGACACCGTGTTCCCCCTGGGCGGGGACCTGCCCCTGCGTCGTCTCGGACTCGGCACCGGCGGGCTGGTCGGCCCCGGTTACTGGGGGCCGCGCGGCGATCGCGCGGATGCGGTGGCCCTGCTGCGCACGGCGTTCGGGCAGGGGGTGCGGCTGATCGACACCGCCGACAACTACGGGCCGGAGCTGGCCGAGGAGCTGGTCGCCGAGGCTCTCCACCCGTACGGGGACGGGCTCGTGGTCGCCACGAAGGGCGGGGTGGTGCGCACCGGCCCGGACGAGTGGCACGTGGCCGGCCGGCCCGGGGACCTGCGCCGGATGTGCGAGGCGAGCCTGCGGCGGCTGCGGGTGGAGCGGATCGACCTCTACCAGCTGCACCGCTTCGACCCCGCGGTGCCGATGGCCGAACAGCTGGGCGAGCTGGCGCGGTTGCGGGAGGAGGGGAAGATCCGGCACATCGGGCTGGACACGGTGAGCGCGCCGCAGCTGCGGGAGGCGCTGGAGTCGGTCCCGGTGGCCGCGGTGCAGAATCCGTACAACCTGCTGGACCGGTCCTCGGCGCAGGTGCTGGCGCTGTGCGAGGAGCGCGGGATCGCGTTCCTGCCGTACTACCCGCTGGGCAGCGGCGCCCTGACGGGCGGGGGCGCGGCCGCCGTCACCGGGGTGGCGGCGGCGCACGGGGCGGCTGTGGGGCAGATCGCGCTGGCCTGGCTGCTGCACCACTCGCCGGTGCTCTGCCCGACCCCGGGGACCGGCTCCCCCGCCCATCTGGCGCAGAACCTGGGCGCGGCCTCGATCCGGCTGGAGCCGGGGGAGGTCGCGCTGCTGGACGTGGTGGCCGGGGTGTGACGGCTCAGAGCGAGCCGACGACCTTCCTGGGGGTGATGCGGACCACGACCCGTGGGGCGTCGTCGGCCGACGCCGGGTTGAAGTCCGCGTAGTCCTTGCCCGTGTACTTGCGCGACAGCTCGTCGATCAGTTCCTGTCCGCCTTCGGTGGTCAGGGTGGCGCTGCCGCGGATCTCGGCATAGGTGTAGGGCGCGTTCGCGGGGTTGATCATGACGGTGACCCGGGGGTCCCTGCGCAGGTTGGCCTCCTTGCGGCGGCCGACGGTCGTGGAGAACAGCAGGTCGTCGCCGTCGCGGGTGAGCCAGGTGACGGACAGCTGCGGGCTGCCGTCCGGCTGGATGGTGGCGACGGTCGCGAAGACGGGGGTGTCGTCGATGACCTTCTGCAGGTCGTCGGAGAGTTCAGCGGACACGGGGCGGGTTCCTTCCCTCGGCTTGCGGCTGTCTTCGGACGGACCGGCTTCCCGTCGTTGAAGATCGGCAGCGGACAGCCTGCAAAATCACCGCTTCCGCCGCAAGCGCATCGGGCCCGCCGGGTCGAGTCCTTCGACGGTTCACCCGTTCGGCCGGGTCCCGGGGTGGGCGAGGCCGTCGAGGACCAGGGCGAGCAGGTGGGCGCGGCGGGCCGCGAGGGTGGGGGCCTGGCCGGTGATCCAGCTGAGGGCGTTGACCAGGGCGAACAGGTCGGTGCCGTCCACGTCGGGGCGGATCCGGCCGGCGTCCTGGGCCGCCCGGAGCAGGCGGCCGCCCGCCTCCCGCATGCCCAGGCAGGAGGCGTGCAGCGCGGAGTCCGGGTCCGCGAGGGTGGCCGTCAGCGAGGCCGGCAGTCCCCGGAAGGTGCCGGCCCACACGATGAACTCGCCGAGCCAGTCGGCGAGCGCCCCCTCGGGCGGCAGGTCCGTGTCCGCCAGGGCGTCGGCCTGCGCGGTGAGGGTGGCGAAGCCGGTGCGCAGCAGGGCCTCCAGGAGAGTGTCGCGGGTCGGGAAGTGCCGGTAGAGCGTGCCGAGTCCGACGTCCGCGCGGCGGGCGACGTCGCGGAGCGAGGCGTCGGTGCCCTGCTCGCCGATGACCTCGCGGGCCGCTTCGAGGATGCGTTCGCGGTTGCGCCGGGCGTCGGCGCGCTGCCCCGGCGGTGTGGGCTCATCTGGCATGGGGATTCCTGACGTTGACAAACGGAGCACCGCTCCGCCTACGATACGGAGCAGTGCTCCGGATTCTATCGGAACGGGGCACTGCTCTTTGGCGTGCACGGAACGGAACGTTGGGGGAAGACCATGGGAACGACGACGATGCGGGCCGTACGCGTACACGCGTTCGGCGGCCCGGAGCAGCTGGTGTACGAGGAGGTGCCGCGGCCGGTGGCGGGGCCTGGCGAGGTGCTGGTCCGGGTCCACGCGGCCGGGGTCAACCCGGTGGACTGGTACGGGCAACGGGGCTTCACGGTGCTGCCGGAGCCGCTCCGCCCGGAGTGGCCGCTGCCGTACACGCCGGGCTCCGACGTCTCCGGCGTGATCGTGGAGACGGGCCCCGGCGTCACCGGGTGGCGGGCCGGGGACGAGGTGTTCGGCCTGGTCCGCTTCCCCGGCCGGGCCTCGGCGTACGCCGAGTACGTGGTCGCCCCCGCCGGGAACCTCGCCCGCAAGCCGGCCGCGCTGGGGCACACGGAGGCGGCGGCCGTGCCGATGGCGGGGCTGACGGCGTACCAGTACCTCTTCGAGCACGTGAAGGTGCGCGAGGACGACACGGTACTGGTCAACGGTGCGGCGGGCGGAGTGGGCCACTTCGCCGTGCAGCTCGCCCGGACCGCGGGCGCCGGCCGGGTCGTCGCGGTGGCGTCGGGGCGCCACGAGGCCTTCCTCCTGGGCCTCGGGGCCGACCGGTTCGTGGACTACACGCGCACGGCCGCCGAGGAGGCCGTACGCGGGGTGGACGTGCTGATCGACGCCGTGGGCGGCCCGGACGGCCACCGCCTCCTGCCGGTCATGCGGCCCGGCGGGCGCATCGGCGCGGTCTTCCCCGGGGAGTACCACGCGGAGCGCGCGGCCGCGCAGGGCGTCTCGGCCGGCGTCTGGCAGGTGCACCCCAGCGGGGAGCAACTGGCCGAACTGGCCCGGCTGGCGGACTCCGGCGCGCTGCGGGCCGCCGTCGAGGAGGTCTTCCCGCTGGCCGGGGCCGCGCGGGCGCACGCCCGCGCCGAGCGGGGCCACCTCCAGGGCAAGATCGTCCTCGCCGTGGCTCCGGCGTAGGAAGGCCGGGCGGCGGCGCGCACCGGGGCCGCCCGAGGTCAGGGGCGGGTCAGTTCGACCAGCTTGGCGACGGTGTTCCAGTTGCGGGTGGTCACGTCCAGACCCTTGACCACGGCCGGGCGGGCGAGCACCTCGGCCAGCTTGGAACGGCCCAGGCCGTCCGGCGCGTAGAGGTAGAGGACCCGGTCCCCGAGCCGGTACTCCTCGGGGAGGTACGCGGCGCCGTCGAGCGCGGCGAAGCGCTCCGGGCCGGGCTGCGCGGAGAAGAAGGTCGCGTGGAGCTGCCTGCCCTCCAGCTCGGCGGCCGGAAAGGGGCAGGCCCCGGCGACGGCGGCCAGGTACTCCCCGTCGACGACCAGGCAGGGCACCCGGAAGCCGAAGTGGCCCTCGATCGCGGCCTCCAGCCCCCGGGCGAGGGCGTCCGGGTCGCCCTCGCCGCTGCTGAAGACGGCGTTGCCGCTCTGCAGGTAGGTCTGCACGTCACCGTGGCCGAGCCCCTCCAGGACCGCGCGCAGCTCGGCCATCGGGACCTTCTTGTTCCCGCCGACGTTGATGCCGCGCAGCAGCGCCGCGTACTTCTTCTTCGTCATGGGCGCACCCTAAGCCCCGCCTCCGACAGTGCCCCCTCGACGAGGTCGGCGGCCTGCCGCGTCCCGCCCTCGGTGGCCATCGCGGCCCGGACGGCCTCGGCGCGGACGGCGACCTCGGGGTCGGCGAGCAGGCCGAGGACGGCCGCGCGCAGGGCGCTGGCGTCGGCCCGCTCCATCGGGAGGTGGCGGGCCACGCCGAGGGAGGCCAGCATGTCGGCGTTGCCGAACTGGTCGACGGCCTGGGGGACCGCGACCATGGGGGTGGCGGTGGCGAGGCCCTCCTGGCTGCCGCCCGCGCCCGCGTGGGTGATGAAGGCGTCGGCCTGGCGCAGGATGTCCAGTTGGGGAACCCAGCGGTGGACTTCGACGTTGGCCGGCACCTCCCCCAGTTCGGCCTCGTCGGTGAACTTCCCGATCTGGAGGACCACGTACCAGTCGGGGAGGTTGCCGAAGGCCTCGATGCAGGCCCGGTAGAAGGCGGGCTGCTTGGTGAAGGTGGAGCCGAGGGAGACCAGGAGCAGGTTCCTGCCCCGCGCGGCCTCCGGGCGCCGCCAGGTGCCCTGAGTGGCGGCGCGGTCGCCCTGGCAGGCCCCGACGAACGTGTACACGTCGGGGTCGACCCGGTCGGCGTGGGGCTGGAGGGCGCGCGGGATGAGGACGATGCTGCGGGGCGGGCGGCCGACGAACCGGTCCGGGTCCTCCTCGATGCCGTTCTCCCACAGCCAGGCGCCGAAGCGCGCGTAGTAGGCCCTTCCGCGCTCGGAGGCGCGCAGGGCGGCGGTCATCGGGGCCGCGACCTCCTCCTCGTAGCCGTTCCAGGCCACGAGGTTCGGGGAGAGGGAGATCGCGGGGACGCCCCAGCGGTGGGCCAGGACGACCGCCGCGTAGGCGGTGATGTCATGCAGGACGAGGTCCGGCTCGTCCCCCTCGAAGGCGGCGACGAGCTGCGGGAGCGCCTGGACCGCGTCGTTCAGGAAGGGTTCGATCTGGTCGACGAGCTCGGTCCCCCAGGCGTCGGGGTCGTCCTCGGTGGGCAGGGTGGAGTCCCAGATCACCGGGGTGGCGCCGGTCTCGGCGACCTTGTCGGCGAAGGAGGCGGGAACGGCGTAGCTGACCCGGTGACCCCGGGCGACGAGTTCGCGGATCACTTCGATGCTCGGGTTCACGTGGCCCGCGGCCGCGATGGAGAACATGGCGATGTGGGCGGGCTTGGCTGAGGTCATGTCCCGACCATAGCGAGACGAAACGTCTCGCTCAACCGGGATCCCGCGGACCACCCCACCGGGTGGCGGCGGCCCGTCGGCCGGTCGTGACGGGAATGCGAGACTGACCCCCGGTCATGATCCGCGGCGATCCGGATCCCCACGATCCGGCGCGGCACCAGAGGACGGAACGAACGGCATGGACGAGGCGCGGGCCAGGGACGTACTGACGGAGGCCGGCCTCACCGGACCGGCCGAGCTGCTCGCCTTCGGGGAGAACGCGGTCTTCGCCGTCGACGGCCTCGTGGTGAAGGTGGGCCGCGAGGCGGGGCTGCTCCCGCGGGCCGAACGGGAGCTGGCGGTGGCGGACTGGCTCGCCGGAGCCGGCGTCCCGGCGGTGCGCGCGGCCGAGCCCGCGCCCCGGCTCGTGGCCGGCCATCCGGTGACCCTGTGGCACCGGCTCCCCGACGCGGTCCGGCCCGCGGGCCCCGAGGACCTCGCGGCCCTGCTGCGCCCGCTGCACGCCCTGCCCGCTCCGCCCTTCGCCCTGCCCCCGCGCGACCTGCTGGACGGCGTCGAACGCTGGCTCCGGCTCGCCGGCGGCGCCGTCGACCCCGAGGACGCGGCGTACCTGCGGGCCCGGCGCGACGGCTACGCGGCCGAGGTGGCCGCGCTCACCCCGCACCTGACCCCCGGTCCGATCCACGGCGACGCCCTGCCCCGCAACGTCCACGTGGGCCCCGACGGACCGGTGCTGGTGGACCTGGAGACCGTCTCGGCCGACCTGCGCGAGCACGACCTGGTCGTGATGGCGCTCTCCCGGGACCGGTACGGAATGCCCGCGGACGCGTACCGGGCCTTCACGGACGCCTACGGATGGGACGTACGGGAGTGGGAGGGGTGCGCGGTGCTGCGCGGCGCCCGCGAGACGGCGAGCTGCGCCTGGGTCTCCCAGCACGCCCCGTCCAACCCCAAGGCCCTGGCGGAGTTCCGCCGCCGGGTGGCCTCGCTGCGCGAGGGCGACGCGGAAATGCGCTGGCATCCCTTCTAGGCCGTCTCTTCCGGTTCGCCCCGGCGCACTGGAAGCGCCTGCGCGCACGGCTCGGGCCGGGCCGCCCCCGCACGGTGGACCTGCGCCCACCGCAGCCGCGGGAGGAGACGGACGGGACGCACCCGCGGCACGCCGGCGACCGCGACCGCTTCCACCGGCACATCCACGCCGAGACCCTGTTCCTGACCGGCAGCGCGCCGCTGTTCCGGCGCGGCGCCGCCCTCTTGCGGGACGTGGCCCTCAGCGGCCCCGCGCACCGGCGCACCCCCGCCCGGCACGGCCACTACTGCCGCGAGGTCGACTGCGGCGTCCACTTCCGCGGCCTCCACGTCCAGTAGCTCGACCCCGCCGACGACCAGGACCGACACAGGACCGGGAACGGCCCCGGGGTGACCCCGCCCGGACGGTCCGGACGGCCCGGTCAGCCGCGCCGCGGGATCAGCGGCCAGGCCGGCTCGACGACCGCCGCCGGGTCCGTGGTGCGCCGCAGGTAGGCCTGGAGGGAGACGGACTGCTCGGCCGCCGCCCGGACCTGGAGGGCCTGCAGGTCGGCCAGGGGCATCAGCCCGACGGGCCGGTGCGTCTCCCCCAGCCGCCGCACCACCCGGGCCGCGGCCACCGCGTCCGCCCTGGCGTCGTGCGCGTCGTCGAGGGCGACCCCGTAGTGGGCGCACAGGGCGTGCAGGGCCCGCTTGCCCTTGCGGTACTTGTCCACGTGCTTGTCGATCACCAGCGGATCGATGACGGGCGACGGTACGCCGCCCAGCCGCTCGCTGAGCGACGCGACCCCGTACCGCCGGCATTCGCGGTCGAGCAGGGAGAGGTCGTAGCGCGCGTTCATCACCACCAGCGGACGCCCCGCGCCCAGCCCGTCGGCCACGGCCCGCACGATCTCCTCGACGGCCTCCGCGGCGGGCGCCCCGTGCGCCCGGGCGTGCTCCGTCGAGATGCCGTGGATCGCGGACGCCTGCTCGGGTATCCGCACCCCCGGGTCGAGCAGCCAGGTCCGCTCCCCCGAGACGGCCCCGTCCGGCCCCAGCCGCACCACCGCCGCCGTCACGATGCGGTCGGTCTCGACGTCGGTCCCCGTCGTCTCCAGGTCGAAGGCCACCAGCGGCCCGCTGATCCAGCTCATCACCCGGCCGCCGTTCCGGCGCCGGCCTCGAACCGCGTTCCCCCGTGCCACGCCTCCATGACGCGCCCCTCCCCCGTGTATCGGTCAACGCGTTTCAGCCTGCCACGCGGCACTGACACACCGGAGGGCGGGGCCGCCACCGGGCCGGCGGGGCGCCGTCAGGACACCGGCCGGGAGTCCTCCCAGACCGATTCGAACTCTTCCCGGTAGGTCGGGAAGAGCCCGTGTTCGGAGTCCTTCTGCCCGCCCCGCCCGCCCCCGCGCAGGACCAGCACCGGGGCCTCCATGCCCCGGGCCCGCCGCAGGTACGACTGGACCACCGCGATGCCCGAGGACTCGCCCTCCACCAGGTAGGCGGTGAAGCGCGGGGTCTCGTCGAAGACGTGGATGTCGAAGCACGACGGGTCCTTGAGCCCCGCCCGCACCCGGCGCACGTGCAGGATGTTCATCTCCACCGACCGGCTCAGCTCGCCCTTGCGCAGCCCGAGCTCCCGCTCGCGCCGCTTGACCGCGCTGCTCGCCGGATTCAGGAACAGCAGCCGCACCCGGCAGCCCGCCTCCGTGAGCCGGACCAGCCGGCGGCCGGAGAAGTTCTGCACCAGCAGGTTCAGGCCTATGCCGATGGCGTCGAGCCGTCGCGCGCCCCCGAACAGGTCCTCCGCCGGAAGCATCCGCTGGAGCCGCACCCGGTCCGGGTGGACCGAGATGACGTCCGCGTACCGGTCGCCGACCAGGTCCTCCACCGCGTCGATCGGCAGCCGGTCCGCCGCCGGGCTGCCGGCCCCGGCCCCCAGCACCTCCAGGAGGCGCGCCGAGGCACGCTCCGCCTGCTCCAGCACCGGCCGCGACAGGGCCCGGTTGCGGGAGACCACGTTGCGGGTGACCTCCAGCTCGTCGAGGGCCAGCTCGATCTCGCGCCGGTCGTCGAAGTACGGCTCGAAGCAGGGCCAGTGCTGGACCATCAGCTCCCTCAGCTGCGGGAGCGTCAGGAAGCTCAGCACGTTGTCGTCGGCGGAGTCGAGGAGGTAGCCCTTGCGCCGGCTGACCTCGCGGACCGCCACCGCCCGCTGCACCCATTCCTGCCCGGCCGGCCCGGCGGCGGCGACCACCCAGTCGTCCCCGCCGTGCACCGGCTCGTAGACGGGCCGCAGTACGGCGCCCACCACCGACCTCAACCGCTGTTCGATGAGATTCAGCCAGATGTACGCGCGGCCCGCGCGCTGGGCCCGCGTACGGACCTCGCTCCACGCGTCCGCGCCCCAGTCCAGCTCGGCGCCGGCCCGTACGTCCCCGGCCGTCGGCGGGGCCAGCGACACCGCCCCGGCCGCGAACGTCCCCGCCGCGCCCCCCGGTGCATCCGCCGGGCCACCCTCGTGACCGCCGTCACCAGGGGGCAGCTCCAGACCTCCCGAGCTCACCCGTGCACCGCCTTCTGCGTCTGGACGCCCGTCTCCAGTGATCACGGAAGGGTACTCCGCGCGCGCGGCCCGACGCAGCCCGAAGCATGCCGGGACGGTTCCACGCCCCGCCCTCCGGGCCCCCGTTGACCCATTATGTGATGCCCGGACAGTCGGCTGACCCGCATATCAGCTCTCCGGGTCACCCGTCAGGAGCATCGCAAGTCCACGCGTGCGGCCCCTCTTTCGGGGAAGATCTGGCATTGACGTGACCGACGCCGGATCAGCCGGACCATGATGGGAAGAGCGTTGTCTATGCAGGTCTGGCCGGGACAGGCGTATCCACTGGGTGCCACCTATGACGGCGCCGGCACCAACTTCGCGGTCTACTCCGAGGCCGCACGACGCATCGAACTGTGCCTGCTGCACGACGACGGCTCGGAGACCGCCGTCGAGCTGCGCGAGACGGACGCCTTCGTGCGGCACGCCTACCTGCCCGGGGTGATGCCCGGTCAGCGGTACGGGTTCCGGGTGCACGGCCCGTACGAGCCCGAGCGCGGTCTGCGCTGCAACGCGGCGAAGCTGCTGCTCGACCCGTACGCGCGGGCCATCAGCGGCAAGATCGGCTGGGGCGAGCAGGTCTACGGCTACCACTTCGGCCGGCCGGACTCCCGCAACGACCTCGACTCGGCCCCGCACACCATGAGTTCGGTCGTGGTGAACCCGTACTTCGACTGGGCCAACGACCGCCCGCCGCGCCACGAGTACCACCACACCGTCCTCTACGAGGCGCACGTCAAGGGCCTGACCATGCGCCACCCGGACCTGCCGGAGGAGCTGCGGGGCACTTACGGGGCCCTCGCGCACCCGGCGGTCATCGGGCACCTGACCAAGCTCGGCGTGACGGCGCTGGAGCTCATGCCGGTGCACCAGTACGTCAACGACCACCGCCTGGTCAACGACGGGCTGAGCAACTACTGGGGCTACAACACCATCGGCTTCTTCGCCCCGCACAACGGCTACGCCTCGGGCGACCGGGGCCAGCAGGTGCTGGAGTTCAAGTCGGCGGTCCGGGCGCTGCACGAGGCCGGGATCGAGGTGATCCTGGACGTGGTCTACAACCACACCGCCGAGGGCAACCACCTGGGCCCGACCCTGTCCTTCCGGGGGCTGGACAACGCCTCGTACTACCGGCTGGCCGAGGACCCCCGCCACTACACGGACACCACCGGCACCGGCAACTCGCTGCTGATGCGGTCCCCGCACGTACTCCAGCTGATCATGGACTCGCTGCGGTACTGGGTCACCGAGATGCACGTGGACGGCTTCCGCTTCGACCTCGCGGCCACCCTGGCCCGGCAGTTCCACGAGGTCGACCGACTGTCCTCGTTCTTCGACCTGGTGCAGCAGGACCCGGTGGTCAGCCAGGTGAAGCTGATCGCCGAGCCGTGGGACCTGGGCGAGGGCGGTTACCAGGTGGGCAACTTCCCGCCGCTGTGGACCGAGTGGAACGGCAAGTACCGCGACACCGTACGGGACCTGTGGCGCGGGCAGCCGCGCACGCTCGCGGAGTTCGCGGGCCGGCTGACGGGCTCCTCGGACCTCTACCAAGACGACGGGCGGCGCCCGCTGGCCTCGATCAACTTCACCACCTGCCACGACGGCTTCACCCTGCACGACCTGGTCTCGTACGACGAGAAGCACAACGAGGCCAACCGCGAGGGCAATCGGGACGGTGAGACGCACAACCGGTCCTGGAACTGCGGGGTCGAGGGGCCGACGGAGGACCCGGAGGTCCTGGAACTGCGCGCGCGGCAGATGCGGAACCTCACCGCCACCCTGATGCTGTCCCAGGGCGTGCCGATGCTCAGCCACGGGGACGAGTTCGCGCGCTCGCAGGGCGGCAACAACAACGCCTACTGCCAGGACAACGAGCTGTCCTGGGTGACCTGGCCCGAGCCGGGCAAACCGGCGCCCGCGCTGCTGGAGTTCACCCGGCGGATGGTCTGGCTGCGCCGGGACCACCCGGTGTTCCGGCGGCGCCGGTTCTTCCACGGGCGGCCGGTGGAGGGCACGCACGACGAACTCTCCGACATCGCCTGGTTCACCCCGCACGGGGAGGAGATGCGGGCCCGGGACTGGCAGGCGCAGCACGCGCGGGCGCTGACCGTGTTCCTCAACGGCGAGGCGATCTCCGAGCCGGGCTCGCGCGGGGAGCGGATCACGGACGATTCGTTCCTGCTGATGTTCAACGCGGGGGCCGATCCACAGGACTTCACCATCCCGGCGGGGCACGGGGCACGGTGGCGGCTGGTCGTGGACACGGCGCGCGCGGAGGTGCCGCCACCCGATACCGGGCCGCAGTTCGCGGCCGGGGACCGGGTGGCTCTGGCGGGACGGTGCCTGGTCGTGCTTCAGCGACCGGCGTAGGTGCCGCCCGCGGCGGGGGCGGTCGCTCCGGGGGCGGTCGGCTGGGCGGCGTCGGGGGTGGTGCCGGGGGTGGTGCCGGGGGTGCCGGCAACGCCGGCGGCCGTGTCGCAGGTGCCGGACGTGTCGGTGGTGCCGGACGTGCCAGCCGCGTCGGCGGTGTCGGAGGGCGAGGTGGTCTGCTGGGCCGGGATGAAGGGCCTGGCCGCTTCCGGACGGGCCGACGGCACCGTGGTGACCAGCGCGAGCGTCAGGCACAGCGCGGCCGCCCCCACGGCCACGGCGAAGGCCCCGGCGGGCCCGTAGGCCTCGGCGAGCCGTCCCGAGACGGCCAGCGCGGCGGCCTGTCCGGCCACCAGGGAGCTCGCGGCGAAGGCCATCGACTCGGCGAGCCGGGCCGGCTCGACCACGCGTTCGGTCAGCGCGAAGGCGGTGATCAGGTGCGGGGCGTAGGCGGCGCCGAGGATGGTGACGACCACGTACAGCGGCAAGAGGCTGTCGGTGAACAGCAGGGGCGTCGAGAGCACCAGGGCGGCGCCGGTGGCCGCCCGCCAGCGCATCCGCAGCCCGAAGCGGGCGGGCAGCGCGCCGAGCGCGAGGCCCGTGCCGGCGCTGACGACGCCCATCATGGCGTAGACGACCCCGGCCTGGCCGGGCACCCCCAACTGCGCGGTGAGCGAGGCGATGCCGGCCTGGCAGGCACCGAACATGGCGCCCTGGAGGGCGAGGGAACCGCGGACGGCGTGGACCACACGGGGCTGGCGGACCCTCGCCCGCGCGCCGCGCGCCCGCGCGGGCGACCCGGCCGTGACGGCGGCGGTCGGGTGCAGGGCGTACGCGGCGCCGAACACGGCGACGAGCGTGGCCGCGCCGCCGAGGGCCACGGCGGGGTGGGCGACGAGCGCGGCGAGTCCGACGAGGGCCGGGCCGAAGACGAAGGAGATCTCGTCGAGGGTGCCCTCCAGCGAGTGGACGGCGCCCACGACGCTCTCGTCGGACTTCGCCCGGTGCGCGAGCGCCACGGAGCGGGTCCGGGCGAGCGGCCCGATCAGCGGGACGGAGGCGCCGGTGACGGCACCGATCGCGGCGAGCGGGACGGTCGCGAGGCCACCGAGGGCCCCGGCGACGAGGCCGGCGGTGGCCACCGCGTTGACCGCGGCGGCGCAGAGGACGACGGGCCGCTGCCCGTGGCGGTCGGCGAGCCGGCCGAGGACGGGCCCGAAGACCACCTGGCCGGCCGAGAGGGTGCCACCGACGATGCCGGCGGTGGCGAGGGAGCCGCTGGTCTCGGCGACCAGCAGGACGCTCCCGAACTGGGACATCGCGACGGGCAGACGGGCGAAGAAGGAGAGGAGCGGGAGTAGGGGCCCGGTCAGGGCGATGACTTGTTGATAGGTCTTGACGGTTCCAACCACTTGATCGACATTAACGCGACGCAGTCACCCGGATGCATTGGGTCATGGCACGGAATCGCGTGGGCTGGGTACGTACGTTCTCATGACCATGCAGTATTCAAGCAGTCAATCGGAATCTGACGTTCCGAAACCCGTCACTCCCGCGTCGACCTACCGTCTCCAACTGGGCCCCGCGTTCCCGTTCGCCGCGGCCGGAGCAGCCGTACCGTACCTCGCCTCGCTCGGCGTGTCACACCTGCACCTCTCCCCCGCGCTGGAGGCGGTGCCCGGGTCGGCGCACGGGTACGACGTCACCGACCACACCCGGGTACGGGCCGAGCTGGGCGGAGAGGAGGGCCTGCGGGCCCTGGCCGCGACGGCCCGGGCGCACGGACTGGGGATCGTCCTGGACATCGTGCCGAACCACATGGCGGTCCCGGACCCGCTGCGGCTGAACCGGCCGCTGTGGGAAGTGCTGCGGGAAGGGCCGCGCTCCCCGTACGCGCGCTGGTTCGACATCGACTGGGAGGCGGGGGGCGGACGGCTGCTGCTGCCGGTGCTCGGGGATCCGCCGCGGGCCGACGGCTTCCGCGTCGACGCGGACGGGGAGGTGCTGCGGTACGGGGAGGGCGACGCCGAACGGGAGTTCCCCCTACGGGCCGGAACGGCCGGGCTGCCCCTGCCGGAGCTGCTGGCCGCGCAGTGGTACCGGGTCGCCTGCTGGCGGGAGGCCCGCACCGCCTTGAACTACCGCCGCTTCTTCACCATTTCGGACCTGATCGGGGTACGGGTCGAGGACCCAGGGGTCTTCTCCGCCACCCACGCCAAGGTGCTGGAGCTGGTGCGCGACGGGGTGCTCCAGGGGCTGCGCGTCGACCACGTGGACGGACTGGCGGATCCCGAGGGGTACCTGCGGCGGCTGCGGGCGGCGGTGGGAGGGGACTGCTGGGTGGTGGTGGAGAAGATCCTGGCCCGCCAGGAGCGGCTGCCTCCCGGCTGGCCCGTGGCGGGCACGACCGGCTATGACGCCCTGCACCGCGTCGACGGACTGTTCGCCGACCCGGCGGGCACGGCGGAACTCGCCCGCGCCTACGCCGCCGCCACCGGCCTGCCCTCCTGGGAGGTGACCGCCGCCGCGGCGGCGCGGGAGGTGCTGACCGGCGACCTGGCCGCCGAACTGGCCCTGCTGGAACGCCTGGCCGGGCCGGAACTGGTTCCGGCGGTCCGGGAGTTGCTGATCGGCTACCCGGTGTACCGGCCCTACCCGGGCGGGGAGGTGGCCGAGGTGACGGCGGGGGCCGTCGGAGCGGTGGGGGCGTCCGAGGCGGTGGGGGCGTCCGGCCTGGACGGCGTACGCGAACTCGTGCTGCGGGACCCGGCCTTCGGGGCGCGCTTCGCCCAGACCTCCGCTGCTCTGCGGGCCAAGTCCCTGGAGGACCGCGCCTTCTACCGCTGGGCCCCGCTGCTGTCGGCCACCGAGGTCGGCGGCGAGCCGGGAGCCCCGGCGGTGTCGGTCGCGGAGTTCCACGCGTACTGCGCGGAACTGGAACGGGACTGGCCCGCCACGGGGACGGTGCTCTCCACTCACGACACGAAGCGCAGCGCGGACGTACGGGCCCGGATCGCGGCCCTGTCGCAGGCTCCGGGGGAGATGGGGGAGATGGGCCGAGTGGGGGGTGCGGGCCGAGTGGGGAGTGCGGCCAGCTCCGGGGACCCGCAGCTGGCGTGGGTGGCCCGGCAGAGCGCGCTCGGTCTCGGAGACGTCCCCGACCGGGGACCCCGGCTGGCGGCGGCCCTGCTCAAGGCCGCCCGGGAGTCGGGGCTGCGGACGTCCTGGACCGACCCCGACGAGGAGTACGAAGCCGGCATCGCGGACCTGGTCCCCGGGGAAGCGGCGGGGCTCCCCGGGCACTTGACGGAGGCGGCCCGCGCCAACATTCTGGGCATGACCCTGCTGCACCTGGCGATGCCGGGGGTGCCGGAGGTCTACCAGGGCTCGGAGACCGAGTACCGGGCGCTGGTGGACCCGGACAACCGCCGCCCGGCGGCGTTCCCGCGCGGGTCCCTGGCCGCCCTCGACGCGGGTACTGCCCCGCACGGCCTCGCGGCGGAGAAGCTCGCGCTGACGGCGGCCCTGCTCCGGCTGCGTCGCGACCGGCCCGCGCTGTTCACCGGGTACACCCCCCTGACGGCCTCCGGCCCGGCGGCCGACCACTGCGTGGCCTTCGCCCGCTCGGCCGACCTCGTCGCGGTGGCCACCCGGCTCTCCCACCGCCTGGCGGAATCGGGCGGCTGGAGCGGCACCGCCCTGATCCTGCCCCCGGGGCAGTGGCGCGCCGCCCAGGGGGCCCCGGGCGGGGGCACCCACGAGGGCGCTTACGAGGGACGGGTGCAACTGGCGAAGCTCCTGACCGACCTGCCGGCCATGGCCCTGGTCCGGGTGGGGTAGGGGCGGGGTCCCGCTCGGTCCGGATCAGGGAGGGTGTGGGGGTTTCCCGTCAGTCTCACTGTCCTTCCGTGTCGGGCCGGGCTGTCAAAGACTGTCGGGAAACCCCCAAAAGAACGGTCCACGGGGAAGTGAGGGAGGGGCGGGTGTCCCGGAGATGTGCGAGCCATCTCCGGCCCATCCCCCAATCCGGCCCCATGCGCGTGTCGGTCCAAGGCCCGGGGGCGGGCCGGACCGTCCGACACGACGACCGGGCCGTTCATCGGGCCCCGGCGCATCGGATCGCTACGCGCTTCGCCCGGCTCGGCGTCTGCGGGACGTCCGGGGCTGGGCATGAGCCGCCCACGGCCGTAGGTCCGGCCTTTCGGCGCGCCGGGGACCGGAGACGATCCGGGATCAGGCCGTACCCGGCCGGCGCTGGGCGTCCCGGCGGCCGATGAGGAACCAGATCGCGCTTCCGAGGAAGGGGGCCACGACGGCGAAGGCGGCCCAGGCCAGCTTCATCGCTCCGGTGAGACCGGACCTGGCGATGCTGACCAGAGCTCCGACGAACAGCACCGCGTAGGCGATACCGACGGCTATGACCACGACCATGGCCACGATCGCAACCGCGTTCTCGCTCGTAGCGGCAAGTGTCATCTGGTCTGCAAGCTGCGGATTCATCGTTGCTTCCTCGTGAAGGCGGATCTCGGCTGACACCAGCTTGTCCGCACCAGAGTGCCCAGAACGTCATACTTTGCTCCCGATTCCGTCATCCGGAAGTCTGACAATCGTCCAGAAATGTACGATCTGGCGAGCCACGGGCCGGCAGCTGCCTTGTCGTGCCGCGCGGCGGCGGGTCCGTGGACGCCCTCGGGTCTATCTCTTGACGGAGACGATCGACTCTTCGGGAGTGCGCCATGGGCCTCATCCACATCGAGCTGTTCGCGACCCTCGACCTCGTCGGGCAGGCGCCCGGCGGCCCCGACGAGGACCCGGTGGGGTTCCCGTTCGGCGGCTGGCAGGCGCCCCTGCTGGACGAGGTCGCCGGGGCGCAGATCGGCGCCGCGTACGAGGGCACGGACGCCCTCCTGCTCGGCCGGCGGACCTACGACATCTTCGCCGCCTACTGGCCCCACCAGAAGGGCGGCCAGGACAGCGAGATCGCCGGGCTCTTCAACAGCGTCCCGAAGTACGTGGCCTCGCGCGGCAGGCCCGACCTCTCGTGGGCCGGCTCCACGCAGCTCGGCCCGGACCTGGCCGGCGCGGTGCGCGAGATCCGTGAGCGGCACGAACACGTGAAGGTGGTCGGAAGCCTGAACCTCGTACAGACCCTCCTGCGCGAGAAGCTCTTCGACCGCCTCGACCTCTGGCTGCACCCGATCGTGCTCGGCGTCGGCAAGAAGGTGTTCGACGACGGCGCGGTGCCCACCAGCCTCACGCTCCTCGCTCCCCCGGCAGCCGGCCCGAAGGGCGCCGTGTACCTGCGCTACGGGCTCGCCGGCGGCACGCCCGCGACGGGGGACATGAGCGCACCCGACCGCGGCGTCGGGAGCGCCGGCTGAAGCCGCCCCGGCCATCGCGTTCGCCCCCGGGCCCGTCCGGGTGGTCGCACGGACGCAATGGCGTCCTACGGGAGCGTCCCCGTCCCGCCCCACCCACCGGGCTCGATCGTGTCTCGTGCCATGGCACCCGGTGGACTCCCCTGGACACGGGCCTCGTGGCGCCCTTGGGTCTTCGGGCCGGCGACGGCGGCGGCGCGGGCGCCGTCTGCCCACCGGGTCGGGGCGTCCGCACGAACGCGCCCGCGGTCGGGGCCGCCGAGTTCTACGACAAGGCTTTGGCCAGCGCTTTTGGTGCAGATTCGGGACGGAGTGAGCGGTAGGGGCCGTGCGGGACGGGCATGGCATCCCCTGTGACCCTCCTCCGTGACATGCGCTACCCCACCCCGCAGGAACTCGCCCTGGCCGCCCGGGCGCTGGTGGCCGAACATCCCGACCGGGCCGGGCTCCGGCAGACCGGTGTCTCCCGGGCCGGCCGGCCGCTGTGGCTGCTCTCCGTCACCGGGCGGGCCGGCGGCCCGCGGCGGGTGCTCGTCGTCGCCGGGGCCCATGCCAACGAACCCGTCGGCGGGGCGACCGCCCTGGAGCTCGCGCGACGGGTGGTCCGGGACGGCGGTGGCGGGGCGGACTGGCACTTCCTGCTCTGTGCCGATCCGGACGGCGCCGACCTGCACCGCACACCGCACCCCCGCTCGCTGCTGGACTACCACCACAACTTCTTCCGACCCCCCGGTCCCGAACAGCCGGAGTGGGCACCGTCGTTACTCACCCCGGACCGGCTCCCGCCCGAGACCCTCGCGCTGACGGCCCTCCTCGACGAACTGCGCCCCGTCCTGCAGGTCTCCCTGCACGGAACGGACCTCGGCGGGTCCTGGGTGCAGCTCACCCGGGACGTCCCCGGCCTCGCCGAGCCGTTCGCGAAGTCGGCCGCCGAGCTGCGGATCCCGGTGGAGACCGGGGCTTCCGACGCGGCCGGCTGGATCTCCCCCGGGCCCGGGATCTTCGTGATGCCGGAGACGGGGGCCGGGCCCGCGGGGGCGTTCCACCCGGAGGACACCCGGCTCAGCACCTGGTGCCACCCGGGCACGACGGCCATCGTCGAAGTCCCCATGTGGGCTTCCGACCTGGTGGACGACCCCGCCCCGCACCCCGACCCGCGGGGCGCCCTGCGGATGCTGGCCGGCCGGCTCACCGAGGACTCCGGGCGGGTGGCCGGCCTGCGCTCCGGAGCCCGGGGCACCGACCCCGGGTCCGCCGCACTGCTGCGCGCCGTGGACTGGACGCTCGGGCTGATCCCCCGGATCACGGCCGAGTGGACGGGGGCCGCGGCCCCGGCCGAGGCCACGGCGGCGGCGGTCGGCAGCATCGACGCGTTCGGGCGCAGACTGTCGCTGCGCGCCGCCGCGATGCTGCTACGGGTGCTGCGGACCCAGGGGCATCCGGCAGCGCCGGGCCTGGACCGGCTGGTGACGGGGTGGTGCGAGGAGTTCGCGGCCCGCTTCCAGGCCCGCTGGGTACCGGTGGCCACGCAGGTGGAGCACCAGGTCCGGACGGTCCTGGCCACGTACGAGCGGCTCTAGACCGGGCCGGGGATCCGGTCGGCCCCGCCCGTCACGCGCGGGGCCCGTCCGGCGGTCAGGCGACCCAGCCCCGGGCGACGACGACCGCCACACAGGCGATCCACGCGACCGCCCCGAGGGTCACGGCCACCGCCGCCCACCTGCCCCTGCGCGCCCGGTCCCGGTACCTGTCGCCGCTCACCGGGTCACCCCGGACGTGTGCGGGTGGTTCGCCAGCTCGGCGTTCTGCACCGTGACGGCGGACAGGTTCCCGACCGCCCAGGCGAGCCGCCTGGTCTCCGCCAGCGCTTCACAGACCCCGCACCCGGGGGTCGGAACCGGCTCCAACGGGTCCTGCGGGTGCGGGCGTGCGTTCGCGTCGTACACCGCCACTCCTCTCCGTAGTCGTTCCGCTACCAAGGAGCATCAGCGTGGCCTAGGGTCGGGGAACCCTTCAAGTAATCACCAGGGAAGGAAGAGTTGAGCTCGCGATGGTCAACCGCAAGGAGCTCCGCCCCGAGAGCAGCCCGGCAGCCGCCTACGGAGCACAGGTACGCAGGTCGAGGGAAGCCCGCAGGTGGAGCCAGGAGGACCTGGCCACACGGATGGGTTGCTCAAGTCAGCACGTCTCGGCAGTCGAAACTGCCCGCAAACCGCCAACCCTTCCTTTCTCGCGCAAGGCTGACGTCGTCTTCGGGACCGTCGGGAGCGCTGATTCCTTCGAGCGCGAGTGGCGCAACATCCGACACGGAAGCCTGCTGGAGGGCTTTCCGGAATACGTGGTCCACGAGGGACGGGCGGTCGAACTGCGGCTGTTCGAAATCGGGATCGTCCCCGGCCTGTTGCAGACACCGAAGTACGCGCGGGTCCTGGCGGACAGCGCCGTGCGACGAGGAGCCATCACGCCCGAGCAGGCCGAGGAGCGGGTCTCCTTCCTGGCGCAGCGACAGGCGGCGTTGGAGCGGGCCCGTCCGCCCATGGTGTTCGTCGTGATGGACGAGAGCTGCATCCGGCGGCCCGTCGGCGGATCCGAGGTTATGGACGCGCAGCTGGAACAGCTGGTGGCGTTCGCCGAGCACCCCGCCACCATGCTCCAGGTGGCGCCGTACGACATTGGCGAGCGTCGCACGTTCGACCTGCCGGTCAACCTGCTGACGCTCCCAGACCGGTCCGTCATCGCGTACGCCGAATCTCAGGCACAGGGACACCTGGACCGGGAAACGGCATCGGTGTTGCCCATGCTGACGGCCTACCATCAACTACAGGCTGAGGCGCTGTCGCAGGCGGCATCTGTGGCCATGATCCGCGAGTTACGAAAGGGCACTCCGTGACCACCTCATCCGATTCCACCCGCTGGTTCAAGTCCTCGTACAGCAACAACGGCGGCAACTGCGTCGAGGTTCGCGGCGACCTCGCCATCACGCTCGGTGTCGTCCCCGTCCGCGACTCCAAGACCCCCGGCGGCCCCGTGCTGAACGTGGCCGCCGACGCGTTCGCCGTGTTCGTGGCAGGCGTCAAGGCCGGAGCCGACGGGGTCTGACCGGACCCGGGCCCGCCGCTCCCCGAGCGGAGCGGCGGGGCCGGCGGGGCGTCAGCCCGTCGGCCAGGCGTAGCGGCGCTTGGGGTGGGACGCCGCGCCGAGGCGGTCGTAGAACCTGATCGCCCCTTCGTTCCAGTCGGGGGTCTGCCATTCGACGTGGCCGAGGCCCCGTTCGCGGGCGAGGTCCGCCACCGCGGCCATCAGGGCGGCGCCGAGGCCGTGGCCCCGGGCGTCCTCGGCGAGGTAGAGGCAGTCCATGTGGAGGTAGGAGCGGGCGTCCCAGAAGGCGAACTCCTCCGAACAGGCGGCGTATCCGGCGACCTCCCCGTCCGGGGTCTCGGCCAGCAGCACCCACAGCCGGGCGTCCTGCGCGAAGAGCAGGGGGCCGAGGCGGTCGGCGAGGCCGGGCGGGCGCGGCGCGGACCGCTCGTAGGCGACGTGCTCGTGGATGAGTTCGACGAGGCGCGGCAGATCCTCGGGGCGGGCGGGACGCACGGTGGGTGTGGGATTCATGGTCGCCATCCTCCGGCCTGCCCCGCGCCCGGAGCCCCCGGGCCCCTCTACTCCGACGAGAGCCGGAACAGCATCCGTCCGAAGCCGATCTGGTCGCCGTCGCGGACCACGGCCGAGCCCGTGACGCGGCGGCCGTTGACGGTGGTGCCGTTGGTGGAGCCGAGGTCCTTGAGGATCCAGGTGCCGTCGCGCAGGCTGAGCTCGGCGTGCGCGCGCGAGACCGTCTCGTGGCTGAGCCGCAGCCCGTTGCCGGGGTCGCGGCCGATCCGCAACGGGCCCGCGCCCGGGTGCGGGAAAAGCAGCCGGGGCAGCCGTTCGGCCTGCCAGGCGCGCCGTACGCCGGCGGACACGGCCGAGGCCCGGCCCACCCAGCCGAACAGCCGACTGGTCCAGGGGGCTTCGTTGCACCCGCGCGCGTGCAGGTCGGCGGTGAGCACGGCGAGGTCCTCGGCGCGCCGGGCGACGAGGGCGAGTTCCATGCGGCGCAGGAAGGTGTCGTGCGACAGCTTCCCGAGGGCCGCGCCCTCCCTGAGCTGGCCCAGCGCCAGGTCCCGCTCCTGGTCGGACAGGCGGGGGGCGGGGAAGGCGGGGAACTCGAAACTCGACGTCACAGGGTGATTGTCGGCCCGTCGGGTGCGGAGTGTCCAGAACTCCCCCGGTGGGCCCGGAATGATGGGCACGATTACGCATGCTGGACACCGCCGGAGACGAGGGGACCGTCCGTGCAGTTCGAGGTGTGGGCACCGCTGACAGGTCGGGTCGCCATGCGACTGAACGACGCCGACTACGAGATGACGCCCGATCCGGGCCCGGACCGCGCGGGCTGGTGGACCGTGGAGGCGCCGGCGGTGGACGGCGACCGGTACGGGTTCCGGCTGGGCGACGAACCGGTGGTGCGCCCGGATCCGCGGGGGCGGCGGCTGCCGGACGGCCCCGACGGCCTCTCGGCGGTGGTGGACTTCGGGCCGCTCACCCCGGAGGGCCCCGCTCCGCGCACCCCGTTGCAGGACGCCGTCCTGTACGAGCTGCACATCGGCACGTTCACCCCCGAGGGCACCTTCGACGCGGCGGCCGCCCGCCTCGGGCACCTCTCCGCGCTCGGGGTCACGCACGTGGAGCTGATGCCGGTCTGCCCCTTCCCCGGGCGGCACGGCTGGGGGTACGACGGGGTCGCGCCGTGGGCGGTGCACGAGCCGTACGGGGGTCCGGCGGGCCTGGCCCGGTTCGTGGCGGCGGCGCACGCGGCGGGGCTGGGGGTGGTGCTGGACGTGGTCCACAACCACCTGGGCCCCTCCGGGAACCACCTCCCGGCCTTCGGCCCCTATTTCACCGACACCCACCACACCCCCTGGGGCGCGGCGGTGAACCTGGACGCGCCCGGCTCCGACGAGGTCCGCGCCTACCTGACCGGCAGTGCGCTGGCGTGGCTGCGGGACTACCGGATCGACGGGCTGCGGCTGGACGCGGTGCACGCGCTGGCCGACGGGCGGGCGCTGACCTTCCTGGAGGAGCTGGCGGCGGCGGTGGACGGGCTGGCGGTGGAGACGGCCCGGCCGCTGTTCCTGATCGCCGAGTCCGACCAGTGCGACCCCCGGCTGACCACGCCCCGTACGGCGGGCGGGCTGGGCCTGAACGCGCAGTGGAACGATGACTTCCACCACGCGCTGCACTGCTCCCTGACCGGCGAATCCCAGGCGTACTACGCGGACTTCGCCGAGGCGCCGCTCGACGCCCTGGCCAAGACCCTGACCCGGGCGTTCTTCCACGACGGCACCTGGTCCTCCTTCCGGGGCCGCACCCACGGCCGGCCGGTCGACCGGCGGCGCACGCCCGCGCACCGGTTCCTCGGCTATGCGCAGACCCACGACCAGATCGGCAACCGGGCGCTGGGCGACCGCCTCGCCTCCTCCCTCTCCCCCGGGCTGCTGGCCTGCGCGGCGACGCTCACGCTGACCGGGCCGTTCGTGCCGATGCTCTTCATGGGCGAGGAGTGGGGGGCCCGGACACCCTGGCAGTACTTCACCGACCACCCGGACCCGGAGCTCGCGGAGGCGGTGCGCACGGGCCGGCGCCGGGAGTTCGCGGCGCACGGATGGAAGGCGGAGGAGGTCCCGGACCCGCAGGACCCGGCGACCCGGGAGCGGTCCTGCCTGGACTGGTCGGAGCACGGGCAGGATCCGCACGCCCGGCTGCTGGACTGGTACCGGACCCTGGTCGCGCTGCGCCGCGCGCAGCCGGACCTGCGCGACCCGGACCTGGCCGCGGTCCGGGTCGCCTACGACGAGGAGCGCCGCTGGGTGACCTTCCGGCGGGGCGACGTCCGGGTGGCGGTGAACCTGTCGCCGGAGCCGGTGACGATCGCGCTGGGCCGCAACGGGGTGCGGGTGCTGGCCGCCTGGGAGCCGCTGGAACACCCCGGGCCGGACGGGCGGATCCACCTGCCGGGCGAGTCGGCGGTGGTGCTGGGGCCGTAGGGGCTACTCGACGATCGCGAGTTCGCGCGGGGCGTTGTTCAGGCGGCGGCCGCCGTCGGCGGTCACCGTGACGATGTCCTCGATGCGGACGCCGAACCGGCCGGGCAGGTAGACGCCCGGCTCCACGGAGAAGCACATGCCGGGCAGGAGGGGCTGTTCCTCGCCCTCGATCATGTACGGCGGCTCGTGGGTGGTGACGCCGATCCCGTGGCCGGTGCGGTGGATGAACCGCTCGCCGTAGCCGAACTCGGTGATCACCGCGCGGGCGGCCCGGTCCACGTCCTGGCAGGCCGCTCCGGGGCGGACGGCGGCGAAGCCGGCCTGCTGGGCCTCGCGGACGATGTCGTGGACGCGCTGCTCCTCCGCGGTGGGCTCGCCGACGTGGACGGTGCGGGAGATGTCGGAGCCGTAGCCGTGCTTGAGGCCGCCGAAGTCGAGAACGACCATGTCGCCGCGCCCGATGACGCGTTCGCCGGCCTCGTGGTGCGGGTTGGCGCCGTTGGGGCCGGAGCCGACGACGGTGAAGTCCACCTGGGAGTGGCCGTGGACGCGGAGCAGGTCGGCCAGGTCGGCGGCCACGTCGCTCTCGCGGCGGCCGGCGAAGGGGACGTGCAGGATCTGGGCGTAGGCGGCGTCGGCGGCCTCTCCGGCGGCGGCGAGGCGGGCCAGTTCCCGTTCGTCCTTGACGGCGCGCAGCATCGGCAGGGCGTCGGTCAGGGGGGTGTAGGAGGTGGTGGGCAGCTCCCCCTGCAGGCCGAGGAGGTGCAGGGCCCAGGTGTTGTCGCTGACGCCGAAGCGGCCGGTGACGTCGAGCAGGGGTGCGGTGATCCCGTACGGGTTCTTGCCGTCGGTCCAGTCGCGCAGGGTCAGGGCGCCCGCGCCGGGCGCCTTGGCCGCGTCGGGGGCCTCCAGGGCGGGGACGACGAGGACGGGGTCCTGGCCGGCGGCGAGGACGAGCAGGGTGAGCCGCTCGGTGTCGACGGGGCGGTAGCCGGTCAGGTGGGTGAGGTCCGGCCCGGGGGCGATGAGCAGCCCGGCCAGTCCGGCGTCGGCGGCGCTCTGCGCCGCGGCGGCCATCCGGGCGGCGTAGTCGGCGGTGGTGAAGGGGGTGGTGTCGGCGTGGACCGGGTCAGGAGTCATACGGGGATCCTGCCGTGAGGCGGGCGGCGAGCGCAGCGGCCGCGCCGGACAAAGTGGCGGGCGCGAGCAGTTCCGTACGGTGCACCAGACGCGGGGCGGCGATCGGTACGCAGACCCCCGCGCCGGCGGCTTCGGCGACGCGGCGGGGCAGCAGGACGAGGCCGTGTCCGGCGGCGGCCAGGGCGCACAGGGCGCGCAGGTCGGTGCCCTCGTAGCGCAGTGCGCGCCGGGCGGCGGTGAGCGGCAGGCCCACGTCGGGGGCGTCGAGCCAGCGGGCGTCGGCGAGGTCGTCGAGGCGGACGGCGTCGCGGCCGGCGAAGGGGTGCCCGGCGGGGAACAGCACGGCCAGTTCCTCCTCGTCCACGCCGGTGACCCGAAGCGGGGCCACGTCGGGCAGCCGGAGCGGATCGCTGGGGGCGGCCGGGCCGTCGACGAGGCCGAGGTCGCAGTCCCCGGCGGCGACGGCGGCGGGCACCGCGTCGGGGGGCAGGATCCGCAGGGTGACGCCGGTGGCGGGCAGGGCGGCGAGCAGCCGGGGGCCGACGGCGAGCGGGGAGGCGGCGAGGGTGATCCGGCCGGGCGGTGCGGCG
Source organism: Streptomyces sp. AB3(2024) (assembly GCF_041862025.1). Taxonomy (NCBI): domain Bacteria; kingdom Bacillati; phylum Actinomycetota; class Actinomycetes; order Kitasatosporales; family Streptomycetaceae; genus Streptomyces; species Streptomyces sp. AB3(2024). The sequence continues at coordinate 10,859 of NZ_JBGWAB010000073.1, read as the reverse complement.
GCCAGCCGCAGGACGTCGGCGCGGGCGGCGTCGAGCCTCAGCAGCAGTGGCCCGGCGTGTTCCAGCAGCCGCGCTCCGGCGGGGGTGGGTGCGACGGGGCGTCGGGTGAGCAGTTCGGTCCGCAGGTCGGCCTCCAGTGCGGCGATGTGCTGCGAGACGGCGGACTGGGTGTAGCCGAGTTCGCGGGCGGCGGCGGAGAAGGAGGAGAGGCGGGCCACGGCGACGAAGGTGCGGAGCAGGTGCGGGTCCATGCCTCCAGGATGGCATCAGCTTTGCTTATCGATGGTGCAGGAACAATCGTTGGCGCTGAAGTGGGATCGGCCCGCAGGATGATCCACATGACCACCACCGCCGCCACCACCACCGCCCCGCTCTCCCCCGTCGCCCGGATCGCCCTCGTCGGTGACCGCTCCCCGCACGTGAAGTCCCACACCCGGATCCCGCTCCTGCTCCAGGCGCTGGAGGCGCGCGACGGGCTCGTCCTCGACGCCTGCTGGATCCCGACCGCGGAGGCGGAGGCCGAGGCGGCCGCCGGGACGCTGGCCCGCTTCGACGCCGTGTGGGTGCTGCCGGGCAGCCCGTACGCCAGCGAGGCCGGGGCGCTGGCCGCGATCCGCGTGGCCCGGGAGGAGGGCATCCCCTTCCTCGGCACCTGCGGCGGCTTCCAGCACGCCCTGTTGGAGTACGCCCGTGGCGTCTGCGGGCTGCGGGACGTCGCGCACGCCGAGAACGACCCCGGGGCGGCGGACCCGCTGATCGCGCCGCTGGCCTGCTCACTGGTGGGGCACGAGGGGCTGGTCCTGGCGGAGCCGGGCTCGCTCGCCGAGTCCTCGCTGGGCGCCGAGCGGTCGATGGAGCGCTACCACTGCAACTACGGCCCGGCCCCCCGGCACCTTCCGGCGCTGACCGGACACGGGCTGCGGCTGACGGGCCACGACGAGGACGGGCAGGTGCGGATCGTGGAGCTGCCCGGGCACCCCTTCTTCCTCGCCACCCTCTTCCAGCCGGAGCTCGCCGGGGACGGCAGCAGGCCGCACCCGGTGATCCGGGCGCTGGCCGCGGCCGCGGTGGCCCGCGCCGCCCTGCGCGCGGACAGCGTCACGGCCAGGCTCGCCACCACCCTGGCCGGCAGCCGGGCGGCCGGATAACCGGTCGCGGGAGCACCCGCCCGATCGGCTATGCTGTGCATGCACAACGAACGGGCGGTACGCCGCCCTTCGTGGTGGGTGTAGCTCAGTTGGTAGAGCACCTGGTTGTGGTCCAGGTGGCCGCGGGTTCAAGTCCCGTCACTCACCCTTTTCGGTCCCGATGGGGGCCACGAGGTTCTCCTCGTGGCCCCCATCGGCGTATCCGCCCGCGGGGACACCACGACACCCCTGCCGCCCGGGTGTGCGGACGACAACTCTCCCCGGACGGCGCCCCGGTGGCAGACTCGCGATCATGCCGGAGGACACCGCCGAAGCGCGTGCACACGATGATCACCTGCGCATGTACGCGGCCCACTACCCCGAGGTCGTCGGGGCCGGGTCGCTGCGCGACGCGTTGCGGGCGGAGGCCGACCGCGCCGGGTACGGGCTCGACGTCGGAGTCCCGCCGACCCCGGTCGCACGCCTGACGGCGGCGCGGGTATCGGCCGGCGACCGGGTGGCGTACGTCACGATGGACGTCCGGCGGCGCGAGTTCCGCGTCCACTGCCGGCCCTCCGCCGACGGCGACGGGCCGGCGGTCCTGGGCGGCACCGGGGACCTGTCCGCGGTGGTCGCGGCGCTGCACTCCTGGGTGCGGGGGGCCCGGCCGGCGGAGCTCACCGCCCGCTGGCCCTTCCTCGCGGCCCGGGAGGCGTCCGCGTCCGGGGTCACCGGTGCCGTCGAGGGTCCGGCCGCGGTGGCGGCCCGATGGGAGTGGATGCGCGAGTCCGCCGCCACGTTCCCGTACCCCGGGCGGCACGAGCTCGTCGAGGCCGCCTTCCGCGAGCCCCGGCTGCGGGTCCTGTCCCCCGGTATGAGCATGCAGTGGCTCCGCTTCAGCCGTCGCGCGACCCCGCCGATCCTCTTCGTGCTGCCCATGGCCATGCCGCTCGGGGACGGACGCCGCTACCGGGTCCGGACGTCCGACGGAGAGGTGCGGGAGGTCACCGGCGCCGCCGAGGCCGTCGCGGCCGTCCTGGCCGGCCTGCCCGACGACATCACGGCCCCGCCGGACGGGCCCCGGGACCGGCCGTCGGGCCCGTGACGTCCCGCGCTCACCGGGCGCGGAGGAAGGCCTCCACCTCCGTGGCGAAGGCCACCGGGGTCTCGTGCGGCGGGTAGTGGCCGGAGCCGGGGATCGTGACGATCCTGCAGTTCGGGTACCAGGCCTGCCAGGTCGCGCGCATCACCTCGGCGGTGAGGGCGAGGTCGTACTCCCCGACGAGGACCAGCACGGGCACGGTGTTGCCCTTGACGGCGGCGGACAGGTCGGCCGGCTGCCAGCTCGCGAGGTACGCCGCGAAGGCCTCGGGGCGGGAGACCGCGAGGGAGTGCGCCACCATTCCGTCCAGCCAGTGGCGGCTCGCGCGGTTGCCGGTGACCAGGTCGAGAATGATCCGGCGCTTCTCGGGATCCTCGGCGGCGCCGTGGAAGAGGGCGTGGGTCTGGTCGTCCATCGCGTAGGGGGAGGCCGGGACCGGGGCGAGCCCGATCAGCTTCTCGATCCGCTCGGGGGCGCGCACCAGCACCTGCTGGACGGCCTTGCCGCCCATGGAGTGGCCGAGCAGGGAGAAGGTGTCCCAGCCGAGCTGATCGGCGAGCCCGAGGACGTCGTCGGCGATCTCGGGGAGGCTGTAGCGGCCGGTGACGTCCCGGCGATCGCCGTAGCCCCGGTAGTCGAGGAAGGCGTACGAGAACCCCTCCGGGTCCAGGTGGTCCAGTACGGAACCCCAGTTCGCGGAGGTTCCGAACCAGTCGTGCAGCACGATGACGCGTACGGGCCCGGTGCCGATCCTGCGGTGGGCGATGGCCATGCGTTCTCCCTCGGTGACGGGGTGGACGGGAACCGACGCCGTACGTTCTGCCCAGCGGGCCTACCATCACACCACCGCCCGCGGCCGGGGCTACGCCACCGTGTACTCGGTATCGCCGAAGTCGGCCACGACCCGCAGGCGACCGCCGAGCGCCTCCACGTAGGAGCGGAGGGTGGCGACCTCCGTCCGGTCGGTCTCGCCGTTCTCGATGGCCGACACCCGTGGGGCCGAGACGCCCATCGTCTCCGCGACGTCCTTCTGGGTCAGGGCCTGCTCCTGGCGGATCTCGGCCAGCCGGTACGCCCGGACCTCGGCCGTGAGCCGGTCCATGGCCGCCTGCTTCTCCGCGGCGGACCGTACCGGCAGACCGGCCGCCACCCGGCGCTCGCGCGCCTGGCGCTTGGCCTCCTCCCAACCGACAGCACTCATTCGTACTCCCTGGTCTCCAGCTCGGCGATGTGGTTCCGATAGCGCTTCTCCGCGAGCGGAACGTTGGCTTCGTACCACCCTGCCAGTTTCGGGCCTTGTCCCCGGCCACGAGCAACACCGCTCGGCGGACCGGATCGAAGGCGAAGAGGATGCGGATCTCACTACCGCCCGAGGAACCGGGCCGCAGCTCCTTCATGTGGTGCTGTTCCGCGCCCTTGATGCGGTCGACCAGCGGCCGTCCGAGGGTCGGTCCGAACACCGCGAGCGCGTCCACCGCGTCTTCCACCTGCTCGGCGCTGCCCCAGTCGGTCTCGGCCAGCGCCTGGAACCACTCCGCCACCTCGCTCACGAGGATCACTTCCCATTGAGCCACGCCCGCGAAGTTAACGCAAGCGTTAACTTCGCGGGCGGTGGAGTCGGGCACGTTCACCCGTACGGGCGTGGGTCAGACGGTCTTGAGCGCCGGGTCCGAGACGCCCGGGGCGCCCGTTTCCACGTGGCCGGCGAAGCGGCGCAGGAAGGTGGCGTCGGCGTCGGAGACGACGGTGACGTCGTACCAGCGGCCCGTCGTGCGCAGGTCGACGGTGGTGGAGACGGTGGCGCCGGGGTTGACCTTGAAGGTCTGGGGGGCGCCGCCGTAGGCGTTGGTCACGGTGAGGTTGACCGCCGCGGTGCCCCCGTTGGTCAGGGTGAGGGCGAGGTTGCCGGCGGCGTCCACGTGGCGGGCCGTGACCTCGGGGCCGGCCTTCTTCGCCGGGCCCTTCCAGGTGCGCAGGAAGCCGTTGGGGCCCCAGACCGTGAGGTCGATCTTGTTGCCGGTGGAGCTGCTGGTGCTCCAGGTGTCGGAGACGGTCTTGCCCGCCTCGACCGTGTAGGGCCAGGGGCCGTCCGTACGGTTGCCCGAGGTGCTGTGGAAGTGGGCTCCGAGGGAGGGGCCGGAGGAGAAGGTCAGGGTGAACTTGCCCGTGGACACGGTGGCCTTGCCGTCCACGTACGGGCTGTAGCCGAGCGCGCGGGTCGGCTTGGAGCCGGCCTCCTGCTTCGGCAGGGTGCCCGTCGCCGGCGGGACCGGGTGGTAGGACGGGTGGGCGTTGTGGTCCGGCGGTACGTAACCGGCCGTGGACGGGAGCGCCGCCGGGGAGGCGTCCGCCTTCGTGAAGTCGAACGCCGAGGTCAGGTCACCGCAGACCGCGCGGCGCCACGGCGAGATGTTGGGCTCCTGCACCCCGAAGCGCTTCTCCATGAAGCGGATCACCGAGGTGTGGTCGAAGGTCTCGGAGCAGACGTAGCCGCCCTTGCTCCACGGGGAGACGACGATCATCGGGACGCGGGGGCCGAGCCCGTAGGGGCCGGCCGCATAGCCGGCGCTCCCGGCGTACAGGTCGCGGGTGACGTCGGCCGTGGACAGGCCCCAGGCCGAGGACGCCGGCGGGTACGGCGGCACGACGTGGTCGAAGAAGCCGTCGTTCTCGTCGTAGGTGATGAAGAAGGCGGTCTTCGCCCACACCGCCGGGTTCGCGGTCAGCGCGTCCAGGACCTGCGCGATGTACCAGGCGCCGAAGTTGACGGGCCAGTTCGGGTGCTCGCTGAAGGCCTCGGGCGCGGCGATCCAGGAGACCTGGGGCAGGGTGCCGGCCACCACGTCGGCGCGCAGCTTGTCGAAGTAGCCCTCGCCCGCCTTGGCGTTGGTGCCCGTACGCGCCTTCTCGTACAGGGCGCTGCCCGGCTGGGCGTTGCGGTAGTTGTTGAAGTAGAGGAGGGAGTTGTCGCCGTAGTTGCCGCGGAAGGCGTCGCTGATCCAGCCCCAGCCGCCGGCCGCGTTCAGGCCGTCGCCCACGTCCTGGTAGATCTTCCAGGAGACCCCGGCCGCCTCCAGGCGCTCGGGGTAGGTCTTCCAGCCGTAGCCCGCTTCCTGGTTGCCGAGGACCGGTCCGCCGCCGGTGCCGTCGTTGCCCGTGTGTCCCGTCCACATGTAGTAGCGGTTGGGGTCGGTGGCGCCGATGAAGGAGCAGTGGTAGGCGTCGCAGACCGTGAAGGCGTCGGCGAGGGCGTAGTGGAACGGGATGTCGTTCCGGGTCATGTACGCCATGGTGGTGGCCGTCTTGGCCGGGACCCACTTGTCGTACTTGCCGTTGTTGTACGCCTGGTGGCCGCCGGCCCAGTCGTGGTTGAGGCCTTCGACGAACTGCATGCCCAGGTCGTTGACCTGCGGGTTGAAGGGGAGGATGTCCTTCGTGCCGTTGGACTGGTAGAAGACCGACTTGCCGTTGTCCTGGAGGACGGGCCGCGGGTCTCCGAAGCCGCGGACGCCCTTCATCGAGCCGAAGTACTGGTCGAAGGACCGGTTCTCCTGCATCAGTACGACGATGTGCTCGATGTCCTGGATGGTTCCGGTGGTGCCCTGCGCGGGGATGGCGGCGGCCCGCGCGATGCTCTCGTTGAGCATCGTGGCGGCGGCGGTGCCGCCCGCGATCTGGAGGAACCGGCGTCGGTTGAGTTCAGCCATGGGTGACGACCTCTGGGGGTGAGGGGGGGGAGTCGAGGGGCGCCCCAAGGACAGCGGCCCCGGGGTACCGCACGGAGATCCCCGGCTGACGCGGGGCGGTACAGCGGGCGAACGGAAGGCCCTGCGGAGCGCCGCGCGGGGGTTGTGGGGGCGGCTGTGCGGTGGAGCTGCGGTGGCACTGCGGTGGCTGGGCGGAAAGCCTGCCGCGCGCGGCGTTCGTCTGGTGGAATGACCTCCTCGACACTGCACGGGGGGCGCAGAGCGTATGGCGGGGACCGAGTACGGCCGTTCCGCCGGTCCGTCGTGCGCCGCGCCGCCGACGCCGGGGTCCGGGCCGGGAGTGGCACGGTACGGGGAACCACGGGCCGCGCAACAGACCCGGGAGCCACAGGAGTTCGCGATTTCGGGTACGCCCCCGGTCCGGGCGGGGGCGGGCGCGTGAACCTTCCGCAGCTCCACTACGGCTGGGCCCCGCCCGGACCCGACGGCTCCGGGTCGCGCTTCACGGCGGTCACCGACGGCGTCCCGGCGGCCCTGTTGCACGAGGCGGAACGGCTCGTGGCGTACGAGGCGCCGGAGCCGGGCGGGGCCGTTCCGGAGGCGCTGAGCCTGAGCCTGCTCTCCGACGGCAGCCGGCTGCTGGCCCGCTCGGCGTACACCGGCGGCGACGGGACGGGCTTCCACGCGCACGCCGTGCACCTGCCGCAGCGCGCCGGTTCCGGCCCGGTCCGCGGGGCCCTGCCGATCACCTCCTGGGGGTCGCCCCAGTGGGCGGCGCGGACCCCGCCCGGCGGACCCCCGCCGCCGCTGGACGCCGTGCCCGTCCCGGGGCGGCACGACCCGGCCGCGCTGGCGGAGTTCGTGGCCGCGCGGGAGGCGTGGCTGGCACCCTTCTTCGCCGATGTGCGGCGGCTCGTGGAGGAGCCGGGGGCACCGCGGATCGTGCTGGTGGAGCCGGACAGCGCGGCCGTGGCCCGCTGGGTCATGCTCGCGTGCAGCGTGCTGCCCCACCAGCGCGGGCAGTGGCTGACCTTCACCACGTACACCGCCCGGCCGGGACTCGCCCCGCAGGGCCTCGTCGGCGTCCTGGCCGGGGAAGGGGCTGCCGCCGCCCTGGCCGCCCTGGAGGAGGGGTGCCGGATCCACGAGCCGGGGCGCGGGTCCGCGCCGCGGGCCGGTGGGGACGCCGGGGACGTCTTCGACGTCTGGGCGGGGACGGCGGCGCGGATCTGGCTGGCGCGGCGGCCGGAGCTGTTCGCGCGGGTGCGGGAGCTGCCCGGGGGACCGTACGAGGCCGGGCCCCTGGCCGCGCTCGCGCTCGGGGCCGGGATCCGGCTGGACGCGGCGGGCCGGGCCGCGGCCGAGGCGTGGACGGCCGCGCACCCGGACCCGTCGCCGACGCGGCCGCGGCCGGCGCTCACCGACCCGGACCGGGAACCGGGCACGCCGGCCGGGCTCCTGCGGGAGGCCGCGCGGCAGGGAACGGACACCACCGGGGAGCTGCCCGAGACGGCGCGCAGGGTGGCGTTCGCGCTGTTCACCGATCCGGACCGGGCGTACGGGGAGGAGACGCGGGCCGGGCTCGACGAGCTGCCGGTCCTGCGGGCCCTCGTACTCGACCGGCTGGACGCGCTCGCGGCGGGCGATCCGCCCGCCGGGAGGGAGCTGTTCGCGCGGACGGGGCTGCGGCTGCGGGCGGCGGAGGCCCTGCCGCACCTGCGGATGTGCGCGGCGGCGCAGGCGGTCGTACGGGAGGCCCCTGACCGGCCCGGGGCGCTGGACTCGCTGCTGCGGGCCTCCGGCGTCTCCCCTTACGCGGAGCCGCTGGTCCTGCGGACCGCGGTGCGGCTCGTGTGGGGCGGGCGGCGGCCCGACCCGGACGAGGCCGGGCTGGTCCTGGCCACGATGGGGGCGGCGGTCCACCGGGAGGCGGGCACCTGGGAGCTGTTCGTCCCGGCGGCTCCGCCGGGAGCGGCGCCGGCCGGCGGCCGGGCGGAGTCCGGAGCCCCGCGGGAGGCGGCACCCGGGGGGCGGCAGTACGGCACCCTCGCGGGGCCGGACCGGCCGACGCCCCCGGAGGGATCCGGAGCCCGCGGCGAGGCGGGACCGCCGCTCCGGGCCGGGAAGGGGCCGACGCCCACGCCCGGGGGCGAACCTGCGCCCAAGACCGGGACCGGCACCGGCACCGAGACCGGGCGGACGCCGGGGGCAGGGGTCGGGCCCGCGCCCGAGGCCGGACCGACGCCCGGGACCGGGACCGGACCGACGCCCGGGGCGCGGGTGCGGACGGACGGACCGGACTCCGGCCGTGCGGGCGTCGCCGCGCGGCTGCTCGGCGAGGAGCGGGCGGAGGGGGCCGTGCGGGTGCTGTTCGAGAGCGAGGACGCCGCGTTGCTGGCCGCCTACCGGGAGGCGGCACGCGGCGAGGCGGTGCGGGAGCGGCTGCGGAGTTCGCCGCGCTACCTCGCGGACTGCTTCGCCGTCTGGTCCGCCCACCCGCAGGCCGGGCCGTTGTGGCGCCAGGCCCGTACCGATCTGCTGGAGGAGGTGCTCCGGCCGGTCGTACGGGAACTGCCGTCCGAGCACCTCGCGGAGGCCGAGCGGGAGCTGGCCCGGCTCGGCCGCAGCCGGGCGGAGGAGTTCCGGGCCTGGCTGCGCCCGGGGCCGGGGGCTCGGCTGCGGGGGCTGTTCGGCCGCCGATCGGCCGGGTGACGGCCCCCCAGCCGCCGAGCAGTTCGGTGATCTCCCGTGCCGGGGACAGGGCCAGGGCCCCGCTGCCCGCGCCCGGCCCCGCCGTAATGATGTCGACGAGGCGTCACATACGACTCATCGGCACGGAGGGCGGGCGTCCTACTCAGCGCGCACCACGTGTACTTGAGCATCCGTACTCAGGCCGGGGCCGGTCCGGCGCGTCATCGTGAGGGCATGTTCATTCAGCAGCCTGACCCGCGGCCGCGCGCCGGGATAACCGCCGTCGGCGCCCTGTTGCCCGAGGACGTCCTGTCCTCCGACGACCTCCAGCGGGAGGTGACCCGGCGCAGTGGCATCGCGCTCCCGCCGGGGACGTTGACGCGGGCGACCGGGATCCTGACGCGGCGGATCGCGGCCGAGGGGGTGTTCGCCTCGACGCTCGCGGTGGGCGCGGCCCGCCGGGCGCTGGACTCCGCCGGACTCGCCCCGCTCGACGTGGACCTGCTGGTCTTCGCCTCGGCTTCCCGGGACATGGTCGAGCCGGCCACCGCGCACATCGTGCAGGCCGCGCTCGGGTCGCGGGCGCACGCCGTGGACGTCACCAACGCCTGCAACAGCTTCGTCAACGGCATCGACCTCGCCCGGAGCATGGTCCTGGCCGGGCGGGCGCAGCGGGCGCTGGTGGTCACCGGGGAAACCCCGAGCCGTGCGGTGCGCACCGACCCGGCCGACTTCGCCGGGTTCCGCAGCGGGTTCGCCGGTTACACCTTCGGCGACGCGGGGGCGGCCGTGGTGGTGGAGGCGGTGGAGCGCGGCGGGATCCTGGACGTGGACACCGAGACGCACTCGGAGCACTGGGAGGTCGGGGGCATACCGGGCGGCGGGTCGCGGCACCCGCGCGGGGACGCGTACACGTACTTCCGGGGGGACGGGCGGGAGTTGCGCGGGGTCTTCGAGAAGGTGGGCACGGCGGTCATCGACCGCACGCTGCACCGGACGGGGCTGGACTGGGACGGCTTCGCGAAGGTGCTGGTGCACCAGGTGACGGTGCCGTACCTGGAACGGTTCGCGGAGCTGACCGGGGTGCCCGGGGAGAAGCTGGTGGTGACGGTGCCGGAGCTGGGCAACGTGGCCAGCGCGAGCATCGGGGTGCAGCTGGACCGGGTCTTCGGCGGCCTCGCCGCCGGGGAGCGGGTGCTGTTCGTGGGCCTGGGGGGCGGCGTCAGCATCATGACGATGGTGTGGGAGAAGTCGTGAACGCGCCGATGTGGGTGGTGGTGCCCGCGTACGAGGAGGAGGCGCGGCTCGCCTCGACGCTGGCGGCGCTGGCGGCGCAGCGGGACCGGGAGTTCACCCTGCTGGTGGTAGACAACGCCTCCACGGACGGTACGGCCGCCATCGCGAGGGAGTTCGCGCGGCGGGCGCCGTTCCCGGTGGAGGTGATCGAGGAGCCGGAGAAGGGGGTCGGCTCGGCCGTGGACACCGGGTTCCGGTACGCGATCGCGCGCGGCGCGGCCCTGCTGGCCCGGACGGACGCCGACTGCCTGCCCCGGCCGGGCTGGACGGGCGCCGCGCGGGCGGCGCTGCTGGAGCGCCCCGGGCTGGTCTGCGGGCGGGTCACGGCGCGCCGCGACGAGCACGGGCCCCTGGGCCGGGCCGGTTTCGCGGGGCTGGTCGCGGTGGCCGCGCTGTTCGGACGGCTGCGGCCGCAGCACTCCCGGCGGGGCGGGTTCAAGGCCCCGTACCGGATGCACGCGGGGAACAACATGGCCATCACCGCGGAGCTGTACCTGGCCGTCGGCGGGATGCCCCGGCGGCCCTCGCCGACGGACCGGCTCTTCCTGAACGCGGTGCGCCGCCACACGGACCGGATCACCCGCTGCCGGGGGATGGTCGTGGAGAACTCGACGCGTCGGCTGCGGGCGTACGGACTCGCCGGGACCGCCCGCTGGTACCTCGACCAGGGCAGCGGCACGCACGGAACGGACCCGCGCTGATGCTGGACCGACTGGAACACGCGCTGCGCGCCCGGCCCGAGCGGCCCGCCGTGCTGGCCGCGACCCGTACGGGAGCCACCCGGGTGAGCGCCACCCGCGGTGAACTCGTCGAGCTGGCGGACGCGTACGCCGCCGCCCTGCACGCGCGCGGGCTGCGCCCCGGGGACACCGTGGGGGTGGCGGTGCGGCCGGGGCCGCGCGCGCTGGCGGTGCTGCTCGCGCTGTGGCGGCTGGT